>JBDGYW010000391.1:0-6337 GCA_039588935.1 Gemmatimonadota bacterium
ATCAGCGCCGCGAGGTAAAAGACCTCATTGCCTACCTGCGGCTGGTAGTGAACCCGGCCGACAACGATGCATTTATTAGGGCAGTCAAGGTTCCGAAGCGTGGTATTGGGCCATCCAGCTTGGCCGTGTTGGACGATAGTGCCTCCGGTTGGTCCAAGTCGTTGCTCGAGACGGCAGCGATTGCGGATCGCATAGCAGACCTCCGCCCGCATGCCAAGTCCGTACTGACTGAGTTTTCCGCCATGTTCGAGATGCTCAGGGCCAATCTGGCGGAGATGTCTCCAGTCACAGTATTGGAGTCGATTCTGGAGTCCATCGAGTACGAGTCGTACCTCGCTCGAGAGGGAATCGAGGGTATGGAACGATTGGAGAACGTGCGGGAATTGGTGGCGGGTGCTGCCGATTGGTCGGAGGAGGCCGATGCCGATGAGCCCGGTTCCCCCCTCGAGCTGTTTCTTGCGAATGCCGCGCTCATCAGCCCGAGCGACAATATCGGGGGAGATCCAGAGGGGGTCAACCTGATGACGGTGCATACTGCAAAAGGGCTCGAGTGGCCAATCGTTGTGGTTTCGGGCCTTGAAGATGGCTTGTTCCCGCTGAGCCGCGCTCTCGACAGCGAACAGGGTGCTGAAGAAGAGCGACGGCTGGCCTATGTGGCGATTACCCGCGCGCAGGACCGAACATACCTAGCCTGGGCTCACACGCGACGCCGTGCCGGTCAGCTGATGCCGGGAATGCGATCGCGCTTTCTCGATTCAATTCCACCTGGTGTTGTTGACGAGAGGCGGTCGAGTGGTGTCTTTGGAGGCGACATCTATCGCCGGCCGGCGCAGTCTCAGGCCTGGATGATATTTGGAGAAGCCGAGCCTGAGGAAGTGTCGCAGGACAGCCCCAGGTATGTGAAAGGGGAGCGAGTTCAGCACAGACGCTTCGGCTCGGGCACCATCAGGGAGTTGTCGGGGCATGGACGCGATCTGAAAGTTGTCATTTCCTTCGATGACGAGGAGGTCGGGACCAAGAAGTTACTTGTTGCTTACGCGGGACTGGAGAGGGATTGGGAGACGGCGTGAAGCCGGTTGGACACGGAGACATCGAGCGGATGGCCGAGCTTGCCGGGCTCGATGTTGAGCCCGAGTCACTCTCGTCGCTCACTCGAGAGATCGCCGCGATCATCGAGTACGTTTCGCAACTTGGCGGAGTCCAAGCAGAGGATGATTCTCACGGTACCGAGCAGGCTGCTCTAGATGCTTCAGTCAGGCTCCGTCAGGATGAGCCAGGCGATGTTGACGCGATTGGTAATCCCGGTGCCTTTGCTCCTGCATTTGAGGACGGCTTCTTCGTCGTCCCCAAACCCGAAGCGATGGGTGACGCGTGACGTCGTGCCCCGATGATTGGCTTGGTGTTGCGGGACGCGTAGAAACAACATCTGCGCAGGAACTCAACGCTGTGATCTCCTACGATCGGGATGTCCTCCGCGGACAAGTAGCATTGCTCGGTGGCAATGGGGTGGGGGAGGGTATCAGGGGACTTTCATTCGGCATCAAAGACAACATCTGTACGCTTGAGTACCCGACTACCTGCGCCTCGAGTGTGCTGCAAGATTATCAATCTCCGTATGAGGCAACGGCTGTCAGGCGCATCAAAGAGGCGGGCGGAGTTGTGACCTGCAAGACGAACCTCGATGAGTTCGGGATGGGCTCGTCGACCGAGCGCTCCGTCCACGGTCGTACCCTGCACCCGCTGAATCAAGATCGCGTACCGGGAGGTTCCTCGGGTGGTTCAGCCGCTCTTGTTGCAAATGGGGCTGTTGATGTTGCCCTGGGGTCCGAAACGGGTGGGTCCGTACGCCAGCCCGCTGCATTCTGCGGGGTTGTCGGCATCAAACCGACATACGGACGAGTTTCCAGGTACGGGCTGGTTGCCTTCGGCAGTTCGCTCGATCAGATCGGAGTCCTCGCGCCCTCGGTCGAGAAGGCTGCAGCCACTCTTTGCGTCATCTCGGGACGTGACCCGCACGACTCTACCTGTGCTGACCTCGAGGCACTGGCACTCGACGAAGTGCCCGCGGACTTCTCAGGTATCACGGTTGGAATACCGGCCGAGTATTTCCCTGAGGACCTGGAGCACGGCGTGTGGAGTGCCTGCGAGCATGCGATCTCTGTGATGAGGTCGGGCGGTGCGACAATCCAGGCAGTCTCACTGCCGAGCACGGCTGTTTCCATCGCTACTTACTACATCATTGCTCCGGCCGAAGCGAGTTCCAATCTTGCCCGGTTTGACGGTGTTCGTTACGGAAGACGCTCAACGGGTGACGCGGTGGCAAACCTGAGCACCATGTACAAGACCACGCGGGGAGACGGATTCGGCCCGGAGGTTCGGAGACGGATAATCGTGGGTACCTACGTGCTGTCGGGAGGCTACTACGATGCGTATTACCTTCGCGCGTTGGCGGCTCGGCGCCGCATCACAGCCGAATTCACGGACGTATTTGCCGATGGAGTAGACGTGCTGTTCACACCAACTGCACCGACGACGGCATTCAAGGCAGGGGAGAAGCTTCACGATCCTGTCGCGATGTACAAGACGGACGCGTTCGTATGTCCCGCGAACCTGGCATTGGTTCCGGCGTTGTCGTTGCCGATCGGGAACTCGCACGGGCTACCGATCGGAGGCCAGTTCATCGCCCCAAGATTCGACGAAGCGAAACTGATCGCGATCGCGAGCCTGCTCGAAAACAACATGGACTGCTCACGGGAGTTCTGATGGATTGGGAGTCGGTGATCGGGTTGGAAGTGCACGTCCAGCTCCGAACGCGGACGAAAATGTTCTGCGGTTGCTCTACGTCCTTTGGCGATCCGCCCAATACCCATGTGTGTCCGGTGTGTCTCGGTTTGCCTGGGGCGCT
This sequence comes from Gemmatimonadota bacterium, assembly GCA_039588935.1. Classification (GTDB taxonomy): domain Bacteria; phylum Gemmatimonadota; class Gemmatimonadetes; order Gemmatimonadales; family GWC2-71-9; genus JBDGYW01. The sequence continues at coordinate 2,906 of JBDGYW010000391.1, forward strand.
GCCGGTTCCGAACGGAGCCGCCGTGCGTTCCGGCGTGCGCATGGGCCTGGCACTGGATTGCACCATACAGAACGTTAGCATCTTCGAGCGAAAGAGTTATTTCTACCCGGATCTTCCGAAAGGCTATCAGATCTCACAGTTCCAGCGTCCGCTTGCGACGTCAGGGTCGCTTGCGATTGCGTCCGAAGCGGGACCACGCCGAATCGGAGTCAGACGGCTGCATCTCGAGGAAGATTCCGGTAGGTCGCTGCATGACCGATTTCCTGCAGACACCGCAGTCGATTTCAATCGTTCGGGAGTCCCATTGGCGGAAATCGTGAGTGATCCGGAACTGCGCACTCCAGAAGAGGCACGTGGATATCTCGTCTCACTAAAACAGCTACTGCAGTACCTGGATGTTTCGGATTGCAACATGGAGGAAGGTAGCCTCCGGGTTGACGCAAACTTGTCCGTACGCAGATCGGGACAGCCGCTTGGAACGAAACAGGAACTCAAGAACCTGAACTCCTTCGCGGCGGTTGTGCGCGGGCTGACCTTGATGTGCGACCAGCAAGTCGAGTGGTTGAAAAGTGGGCGGACGGTTGAGAGGCAGACGTTCAGGCTCGCCAACAACGAACTGCGGGTCATGCGAGCGAAGGAAGAGAGTCACGACTACCGCTACTTCCCCGACCCGGACCTGCCACCGCTGATTCTAGACGCAAACGGCATTGACATTGAAGCTGAACGTGCGTCGCTACCCGAGCTACCATGGGACCGATGTACTCGGTTCAAGGAAGCGCTGGGCCTAGCGAGCAATGCCGCCGAGGTGCTTTCTAGCGCCCGGGAGCTGGCCGACTATTTCGAGACCGTGGTTGATCGGGAGGCTGATGCTGTTGACGCTTCTCACTGGGTGATGGATGTGGTGATGGCAGACGCGAAGGGGCACGGTGGGGAGTATCGTGTTTCTCCCGAGCGGCTAACAGCCCTTATGGATCTGGTCAGTGACGACACGCTGAGCAAACGTGCTGCAAAGGTGGTGTTTGCGACTATGGCGGATACGGGAGAAGACCCGGCGATTGTCGCGGAGCGCCTGGGATTGGTGCAGGTGAGTGACATTGCCCAGCTGACAGCATGGGTGGATGGAGTCCTCGAGTCCTATCCCGATCAGGTAGCTCGCTTCTGCGCGGGGGAAGCGAAGCTGCTCGGTTTTTTCATGGGTCGAGTAATGGATGTATCACGAGGGCAGGCGAACCCTACGAGGCTCCGCACGTTGCTGGACGAGCGTTTGAGAGGACCGCACCCTTAGTCAGCCGTCATTGCGGCGGGCCCTTGGAATTTGACTCCGCTCATTAGCCGGTGATTCTTCCGTTCGGAGATTTCCCAGAACGGAACATCCCAGTGTGGCAAGCCAAAACTTTCATCCGCCAACGCGCGGAGTGTTGCACGGTCGCCAGGAATTCGATTTCTCATTGCGTCTAGACGGATCTTCTTCGCGAGGTGCAGCGAGGATTCTCCCGATGGATCGAGTTTTTTTGCCATTCCATCGTGCTCAGAAAGTACCTCCATCACGAGCTGAAAGGCCGCAGCCATGTGTCGTTCGATCACCGGGTCTTCCAGATCCCAACGGCTGCTGGCGGCAAGAACGCGGAACGCTCGGTGCCAGCTCTGTGTCTCGGTGACCCCGACCATCCCGCGGAAGAGTCTGCGCCCGGTTCGGACGGAGAAAATCGTCGGCGCGAGAATCCTGTCGAGGTGCGCGTCGGCGCCGGCATGGTCCATCCTGACGATGTCCATTGCGGCTGAAGCGTAGGATCCTCCCAAATGTGCCTCGAATCGGCTCTCCCAGTAGGAGTGCCCCAATGCAATGGTACGTGAAGTCACAACGAGCTGATGTGGCACGAAGAAGTTGTGAGCGACCGTGTCGGCCGCCAGGTGCGACATGTATCCCCACGCGAAGGCCCGCAGTGGGCCGGTGGCAGCCGAGGTGAGGATTTCGCTGGCAACGTTCCAGGAATGACAGTGACGCCCTACGGGCGCATACTTCTTGGCTATGGAGGTATCTGCCGCGATGTTGCCGTACAGATAGTCGTATGGAAAGGCGCGAAGGAGGTCCGCCACCATCGTTGGGAGCTGGGCAATGTTCGCCAGCACCGAGTCACCAAGGAAGATGTGTGTACCGGGGGTCCACGCCGCGGTAGCTGTCGGAAGGGCAGCCAGGAGGACCAGGGCGAGAAAGATTGCCGCCGCGAAGCGGCCTTTGGTCACCTCCTAACGCCTCCGTCCCCTGCGCAATAAGGCGCGTTTCATTCTCTTGAAGAGCTTTCCACCGCGCCTTGTCGTACGTAGCGCCGCTGCTACGTCGAGTGCAGTGTCCTCTACTTCTTCTTGTACCACGTCCACCAACGCCTCGATATCACGCAGCCGATCCTCAATTGACGTCGCAGCGCGTTCAGCGCGTTTGCGGATTCCCTTTGAGGTGTCCGCGAGCCCATCGACTTCGCTCTTGACGGTTGCCACGACACCTGAGGCATCGTCGATCAAACCGCGGAGCGACTGGATGGCCGGTTTCCCATCTGCATCCAGCGTTTTTGTCAACGCTCCCAAGTCCACCAGCAGCTTTCGCACATCCCGCAACATAAGAGCCAGTGCCACACATCCCGCAGTCAGCATTACCGCGATCGCTGCGGTCGATAGGGCGGTCAGTGCCTCAGCCCATCCCATTGGTTTACCTCCTTCTCAAACTCCCGACCCGAGCAGAACACCTGCCGGTCGCTGCAAGCGGGCCTTCAAGTGGGTCAGGTCATCGTGCGTGTTCGGACCGGAGCGCAGACGCCAACCCCACTGCTCGACTAACCGGCAGAGTGAACACAATTCCTGTGCCTGGATTGGTCATATCTCCGCATCTCTCCTGGATCATTTCAACAGCAGCGTCAAGCTTCTCTTGCGTCTCAATTACGGAGAAGACGGTGGTGCTCTGGGGGCGAGAGCTGGCCAGCAGCTCCTGAAGTCCAGCAAATACGGGCGCCGTGGCAGATTCCTCGGACAGCCGGCGCGCCATGCCTTGGCTCTCGATTACCGTTGCTCCGGTGACACCGAGTTCAACAAATCCCGACAGTATTGAATCGAGTTTGTCGCCCCGGTCGATCACCAACACCAGTAGTTCAATCGTCAATTCTTTGCCCGTTTGCGAGTGAAAAGCACTAGCAGGGTGTAGATACGCTGTCACAAGCAAGATTCGCAGGCTCGCGCACCGTGTCAAGCGAGCGAGCTTGCGCATGAGACCGACGCGTCATATGGTTTGCGGCACAATGAGTCAACGATTTCGTGTTTCCGGCGGAAGGCCGGTCAGTGGAGTAGTGAGGCCAGCCGGCAACAAGAACGCAGCGCTTCCGATGCTGGCGGCGACGATCCTTGCCGATGGTCCGTGTGAGGTGGTGAACGTACCGAGGATCC
>JBDGYW010000392.1:0-11240 GCA_039588935.1 Gemmatimonadota bacterium
TCGCTCGAGGCAGCACTCGAGCTCGCCAATGCGGTCGTCGATGAGAATCGACCAGTAGACGTGCTCCTGCCGTCACAGTCGGAGCTAGAGGGTTTGACCATTCGCGGGGCTCTGCCCGACAAGGAAAGTATCCGCGTTGTCCGTGTCGAAGGGTTTGACTGGTCGCCGTGCGGCGGCACCCACTCCAGGTCAACGGGGGACATTCGACTGATCGTCGTGTTGGGGATCAGGAAAGAAAAGGACACGTTCCGGCTCGAGTTCGTATGCGGGCGCCGCGCCGAACGAACGGCGCTACAGTATGCGCGGTCAGTCTCAGACGTCGCCACCGCACTCGATGTAGGCCCCGCAGAGATCGTGGACAGAACGCGCGCATTGCTGGACAAGTCACGCTCTCAGGAAGAGACGATCAATCAGCTGCGTGAGGCCCGGTTGATGTCAGACTGCGACCGGCTCCTCGCCTTGGTCGACGAGCATGACGGCGGCGTCATCGGAGTCGTGTTGGAAGAACGCTCCAATCAGGACGTGCGTAAGTTGGCACATCTGCTCGCCGAGCAACACAACGTCGTTGCACTCTTGCTTGGGAAGGAATCGGACAAGCTCGCCATAGCGTTCGCGAGATCTGCGGATCGCACTGAAGACATGAATCAGATCATGCAGACTGTCTGCCGAGAGACAGGCTGCCGCGGAGGAGGCAATGCCGCGTTCGCGACGGGCGGTGGTGGTGGGGACGTACACGCAGAAGGAGTGTTGGCGGTAGCACGAAGGGCGCTGGAGGGATTCAAGGGAAGCGAATTGTAGATTTGCGATCCCCAAACCCACCCCAGTCTTCAACTCACATTCCGCGATCTGAGATCGTCAATCTGTGTGCCGCAATCACCTGGACCTTCTCAACGCGGGACGTATACTTCGGAGGTCTATGCCCCAAAACACGCCACGTGCCGGACGCGCATGTTCGTCGCGATGACCGCAACTCAAACCACGGGTGCATCCATTGAGCAACTCCTTTCGGATTGTCCACATCGAACCTCTGCCCGACTGGATCCGTGGGATCTATGACTCGGCGTTCGAGGGTACCGACTACGATCTCAGATGGGCCTCGGACCTTTGCGATCAAGAACGGAATGCGGCACTTAGCGGTGCCACCGTGATTGTCTCCGGGAAACGGCGCGTGACCGGGAATATGATTCGAGCCTCGGGTGCGAGTCTACGCCTGGTACAGATTGCTGGGCGCGCTCCGTGGGCAGTCGATCTGAATTGTGCACGTGAGGCGGACGTTGCCGTTTCGTTCTTACCCCACCGCGGCGCGATAGCTGTAGCAGAACACACTCTCGCACTCATGCTCGGCGTGATGCGAAAGTTGGTTCCCGGTCATATCGGCACTGCGTCTGCCGATTACCAGAGGCTCGAGGTCGAACCGATTCGCACGAGCGAGCGTGTGATCGCCTTCAACTGGCTGAAGTTCGCCGACATTCAGCAACTCCACGGAAAGATTCTTGGCCTCGTGGGACTGGGTGACATCGGCCTCGAAGTGGCTCGGCGGGCACGCGCGTTTGACATGGAAGTGCTTTACACGAAGCGCGAGCCGCTGCCCCTTGAGTACGAGAAGACGGCCGAGGTGCGATATGCACCATTTCCTGAACTCCTCGAACTATCAGACGTTGTCAGCCTTCACGCGCCGCATACTGACGCTACGATTGGCCTGATCGACGGAGACGCATTCGCACGCATGAAGGTTAGCTCCGTACTCATCAACACTGCACGCGGCGGGTTAGTGGACGAGGACGCGATGGTCGATGCACTGGGTTCCGGGAAAATCGCTGCCGCAGGACTCGACGTATTTCTGGACGAACCGCTGCCGGTGGGGCATGCGCTCCTCAACCTCGACAACATAGTGCTCTCACCGCACACGGGAGGCGGTACCGGCGGCGGTCAGAAAGGGATGGCTGCTGACATCAAGGCCAACATCGAGCGAGTCTGCAGAGGGGAATCGCCGCTCCATGTGGTTGTTCCATGATTAGCGATCCCCTACTCCTGCTCGCGTTCATGTTTGCGGTCGTGGCATTCACCCGCTTTCTGGAAAACCGATTCAAGTTCGTTGAACGAATCAGCTCTGCGGTCGTGTGCACTCTACTCGGCATAACACTCGCAAACATCGGCCTGATACCGACAACCGCGGCATCAGCAACGAACGCGACAGTCTTCGAGTTTGCGATCCCCTATACCATAGTGCTGGTGATCATCGGTACAAACGTGAGGGAGATTCTGACGGCGGGCCGTCCACTCGTGGTCGCGTACTTGATGGCTGTGTTCGGGAGCTTCGCTGCCGGCCTCGCTTGTGGAGTACTGATGAGTGGCTGGGTCGGGCCGGAGACGTGGAAGCTGAGCGGCGCATTCTCAGCGGCATTTGCCGGAGGCGGTATGAACTTCGCCGCCGTCGGGCAGGGCCTGGAGATCCCACCCAGTACCTTTGCAGCTGCGGCAGTTGCCGACAACCTCTCCACAGTACCGTATCTGCTCGCTCAGGTTGGATTGGTGGGGGTGTTGAGTGCGTTTTTCGTCAATCGGTCTCGACGGGGAACCACGTCATCACATGAGGAGGACGGCGGGAGAGGCGGGAGTGCTGACGCGGAAGCCACCGACTTGCGCCGCGAGTGGACCGTCACCGAAATCAGCATCACCGAGATGTCGGTACTTGCTGGGCTCCCGTTAGCCGTGCTGTGGCTGGCACGATATCTGGGTGGCGTGGTGCCTGGAATTCCGGAAGTACTCTGGCTCACGACTATAGCTCTCCTGCTGTCGCAACTACCGTTCATCCGAAGACTTCGCGGGGCGCAAGTAGCGTCGTACTTCTCGTTGCACATGTTCTTCATTGTGCTCGGCGCGTCCTCGGTCATCGCCGAGGTTTTCGAGGCCGGCATTTCCATCTTCGCGTTCATGATCGCCATCATCGTCGTGCATGCACTGATCGCGTACGGCCTCGGATGGTTGGCGCGACTGGACTTGCCAACGATCTCCGTCGCCAGTCAGGCCGCGGTCGGCGGCCCCGGTTCCGCACTCGCTCTCTCTATGGCGATGAAATGGGACCGGCTGGTGACCCCGGGAGTGATCGTGGGAATCTTCGGATATGCACTCGGCAATTACCTTGGGTTCGCGTGCGCGTACCTCGTGAGATTGTTGATCTGATCGCAGCCTCGGGAAGCGAGGCGGCGGAGGTTGCATGAGTGAGAAGCCAACTGACGCAGTCGTGACGGGCGCCGGGCGAGGACTCGGAAGGGCCATCGCCATGGCGCTTGCCGCCGACGGTGCCCGCGTCTGGATCTGCTCAGAGAACCTCCGGGAGTTGGAGGCAACGGCATCGCTGATCGAAGATTCCGGAGGGTCTGTCCGAGTGATTGAGACCGACCTTTCGGATGCGGATGCTTGTGCGGCATTCACCAACGCCGTAGTTGAGGGCGCGGCTCGACTCCAGGTGATCGTCAACAACGCCGCCGTGTGGCATCCAACCCCTGTTTCCGAGATGACTCTCTCCCAATGGTCGGAAACGCTGGCAGTGATGCTCACAGCACCTTTCCTCATAACCCGCGACCTGCTGCCGATGCTGCAACAAGAGGGCGGTTCGGTGATTTGCGTGTCATCACGCTCCGCAGTGATGCCGTTCGTGGGAGAAACAGCATACTGCGCTGCGAAGTTCGGTGTCGAAGCGTTCACTAAGTGTCTTGCCTTGGAACTGGGAGACAATAACGTGAGCGTCAACACGCTCACCCCGGGACTCAGAATCAAGCCAACATCGATTACCGAAGAGCAGATACCGAAGGTGCCCGGGAGCGAGCGCGATAAGTGGAACGATCCGATGCAGATAATGCCGGCGTTTGTCTTTCTCGCCAGCCTGAGAGGTGAGGTAACCGGACGGCGCTTCGACGCCCTCGAGTTGACTGGTGCACTTCGACAGATTGGACGAGATGACACGTTGGCGCGGATCCACGAGTTCTATCGCTGATGAGCGCTAGCACGAACCGAATAACTATGAAGAATTGGATGATATGACCGAACATAGAGGCTCAATTGTCGCCCGGCGGCTGGCGAAACGTGTCGCTGACACCGGCCCCGACACTCCGTCAGTCCATTTTGACGAGACTCCGGTTCCAGATGGTTTGTTTGTCCACCTCCGAAAACACCTGGTCGAGGGTGAGACCCACTATACCGCACGGCCGGGAATTCCGGAGCTGCGTGCAGCGATAGGGCGCAGAATCAGACAATGGGGTGGACCGGATCGTGACGCCGAAAGCGTGATCGTGACACACGGAGAAGGGGAAGCGCTCTACGTGTCACTCCTCGGACTTGGAGTGACCGCCGAAACTACGATCGTCGTTTCGGGTCGGTGCCGACACCTGGCACTTCTCGACCTGCTCGACATCGCAGTAGTGGACGCGAAGAATCCCAGCGCCGGCATCGCGCAAGCGTCCTACCGTGAGCTTGGTGATGACTCGGATGAAGCATCGCTCACAGGAGCCGAGAGTCGTTTTGAGATTCTGTCTCTTGGTGGTCTTCTCTTCTCAGCAGATTCACCGGCTTCCAAGGACTCAATCCTGTCAAGCGGTGCGATCGTGATAGGACATCTCGATTCTGTCCCCGGGCTCGACCATTTCCGGCTCGGATATGTCGCCGGGCCAGCTGAGCTTGTGAAACGAATACAGACATGGAAGCAGGCACTTTCAATCTGCACAGCCGGTCCATCACAGCGGGCTGCGTTGTTCGCCATCGAGCAGGAGCATCACGCATGACGAACGACACCGTGAAGAAAGGTGAAGCGGCAACTTCACTCCGCTACAAGATGATGGAGCTAGCGGCTTCGATGGACGATGTGATCTCGCTCGGCCGCGGCGATCCCGACCTCGACACACCCTCGGGAATATGGGAAGGAGCACTCCGCAGAATGGAGTCTCCCGCCGGGTCATTGCCGGTTCGCGGGGGTCTGGTCTTCGATCCCGACCGAGAGATACTGGTCACCAACGGCGGACAAGAAGGACTCTTCCTATCGATGTTGGCGCTCGTCGACCCTGGGGACCGTGTAGCGACACCAGACCCGCGGTATTCATCGTACGATCAGGCGATCGGCGCCGCAGGTGGCAAGCTCATCGAGATCCCTACGGACCTGGAGAACAACTTCGTTCTCCAGCCAGAGGATGTTCGAGAGTACGCGGCCGGCGCCAAGGTACTTGTGCTGGTAAACCCCAGCAACCCGACCGGCGCAGTGGTCGATGCAGATGGCTCACGTGCGGTCGCGCACGAGTTGAAGGATTCCGATACAATCGTCATCTCTGACGAGATCTACGAGAGTATCGTCTACCATGGCACTGAGTTCATTTCTCTCGCTGCGTGCGACGGGATGCGTGAGCGCACGATCACACTGTCGGGATTCTCGAAGACCTACGCGATGACCGGATTCCGTGTCGGATACCTGGTCGGCGATCCGTGGTTCATTGATGCGGTGGAGGCACTCAAAGCGAGTATGTCCGGGCCCTGCCCCATGTTTTCGCAATACGCAGCGCTCTCGGCACTCGAGGAAGAGCGTGACAGCCGCATCGAGTTCTTGGAGATCTACTCGCGCCGCCGGGACAAGATGATGGCGGGCCTCGATTCGTTCGAGATCCCATACGGCTACCCTGGGGGCGGAATCTTCGTCTGGGCGGATGTGTCGCGGTTCGGCTTGGACGCTGAGCAATTCTGCTACCGACTGCTGGAAGAGACCGGAGTGTTGATGTTCCCTGGCCGCTCGTTCGGGGAAAAGTGGAAGAACTGGGTGCGCATCTCGCTGCTGGCCCCGGAAGAACGGATAGTCCGCGCGTTCGATCGAATGTCTGCGTTTTTCGCGTCGCTCTCATCATGAGCGGTACGGATCAGAGTTAGAATGCCGTCGGAATTGCTCGTTCGCGGTGGGACACTCGTCACCGCCACAAGTTCTTGGGAAAGCGACCTGCTCATTCGCGACGGCAAGATCGCGCAGGTGGACACGAACCTGGACACTGCGGGACGAATCTTGGACGCGTCCAATCAGCTCGTTATGCCGGGTGGTATCGACACGCATGTACATCTCTCTCATCCGATTGACGCCCTTGGAATCACGACGGCAGACGACTTTCATACGGGGACAGTTGCGGCCGCTTGCGGTGGCGTGACAACGATCATCGATTTCGCATTGCAGCGGCGCGGCGACTCCCTGACAGACACGCGGGACCGCCGGCTGGCAGAGATCGAGAACGAGGCTGTTGTCGACTACAGCCTCCACACCATCGTTACCGATGTACGGGACCAAACGCTCGCGGAGATGCCGGCGCTGGTGGGTGAAGGCTTCCCTTCGTTCAAACTGATGATGACGTATGCGGGCAAGAGACTGGACGATACCGAGTTGTTGCGTGTCTTTGAGGCAACAGCAGAGCACGGTGGGATCGCCTATCTGCACTGCGAGAACGACGCAGCTGTTTCTCACCTTATAACCCGACACCTGAGTCGAGGTGAAACTGGTCCCTACTTCCATGCGCAAAGCCGGCCGCCTCTGGTCGAGGCTGAAGCCACACACCGGGCGATTCGCCTTGCCGAGCTGGTGGGCGCGCCGATATGCATCGCGCATGTGACCAACGCGGAATCGCTGACCCACATCGCCAACGCCCGTGAACGTGGTCTGCCCATGGTGGGCGAAACCTGCCCGCAATATCTGACGCTCACAGACGAGGTCTTTGACCCGTCGCATGGCTTTGATGCGGCGAAATACGTGTGCAGCCCTCCGATGCGCGGGCAAGAACATGGGGACTCCCTCTGGAGTGCACTACAGAACGATGGTATCCAACAGGTAGCGTCCGATCACGCCCCGTTTCGTTTCTCCGACCAGAAGGCACTTGGAAGCGATGATTTCACACGCATCCCCAACGGGCTCCCCGGCATCGAAACGCGTCTACCTCTGGTATTTACAAACGGAGTAAGGGCTGGCCGAATTCAGGCGAGCCGTTTTGTGGAGCTGGTCTCCTCAAACCCGGCCAAGATCTTCGGCATGTTCCCCAAAAAAGGGTCCCTCGAAATCGGGACCGACGCAGACCTGATTGTGATCGACCCCGACAATGAGATCGAGATAGACCACGAGACTCTGCACTCGGAGATCGACTACAGCCCCTACCAGGGAATGCGCGTCACCGGCTTCCCGACCTGGACCATCTCGCGCGGCGAGGTCATCGTGGAGCGGGGTGAACCGCGAGTTGACCGCGGGCGCGGCACGCTGGTCGAACGTTCACCGATAAGTCCAGAGGCCCTTCCCTAGGCCTGAGCTACTTCGGTATTAGATCGTCGCGTGTCTCGTCGACGATCCCAAAGAAACAGCACCAATCTCCTTCCAGCACTGCCGGCCTGGAACGCAGTCCGAACACTATGCCGTCTTCCGGTGCACACACTTCAGCGAGAAGGTCTCCATACAACGAGAATACCTGACCAAGGAGCGCGCCTTCTTCCACTGGTTTCTCGAACTCGAGTTCTGGATTCCCCACCCACATCCCCGACGCAGGCGCCAGCAGCGGTTGCTGGTGCCCCAAGCGCCAACGACCTGCCAGCCGCCCTTCACCAGCGATCATACCATAGTGGCGCATCACGTTCAGGTAACTCTCTGAAAGATCCTCGGCGACGTCGTGAAAGTCGCGGGTCAGACTACGGCAGTTGCCACCTAATTCGACAGTGATCCCAGCCCTCCCGAGTTCAGCGATTTTGGATGCCGGATTGGCGCCGCCCACACCGCTCTTGAAAACCAAATCCCATCGCGGACCCATAGCCGCCGCTAGCTCTAGCGACTGCGGATTATCGGAGGCAAAGATCATGTGTGCCAGATACGAATGGTCACCCCCTGAGTGGATGGCGATCTGGAGTTCACACTTATCTTTCATGACTTGCCAATGAGCATCCGCGACACGCTCGGTCAGGTAGCCGTCAGGACGACCCGGATAGATCCGGTTCATGTCGTACGAGAAGCTGTCGAGCGGATTGCCGCGTTGACCCGCCTGGAACCCGTGCACGTTCATTGCCGGCACAAAGACAACAGTTCCAGTCATCTTCTCCGGGTCGAGCTTGGCCATCGTCTTGTGGATCGAAAACGGACCTTCGGGCTCATCACCGTGTATGGCGCCATTTAGCCAGAGAACCGGACCATCGTTGATGCCCCGATAGACGAGAACCGGTATCCCATCGACACAACCGCAAAGGTTGATGCCGGTTTCGATGCTTCCACGAGTGATCGTGCCGGGTTCTGCAGACACGTTTCCGATCTGGAGTGGTTCTGACATCTGTCTACGCAAGCTCCACGGTGAGGGGAAAAGAAACACCTAGTTCTTGGGCTAATTCTGCGAGACCTTCTATCGTTCTTACATCCACTGGGATTCCGTCAGACATTCGCTGCCGTGCTCGTTCGAGTTCCCCTTGCCCCGGCAGCTGAACCGGCTGGTCGGCGTCGATAGGCGGAGCCGATGTCACTTCGTCTATGAGTCGTTCCAATCGAGCCGCAAACTCTCCGCGCGGAAGGAATGCTTCCGGGTCTATGGCGATCATCGTGTGCCCAACATCGTAGTTGCGATCATCCTGAAATACCGAGCCGCCAAAGAGTGACCCAGTCATCACGCCGGTGAGCACGTCGGTTATTAGACTCAGCCCGTACCCCTTGTAGTCTCCCATAGGAAGAAGCGGACCTTCCATCGCCGCGGCTGGGTCTGTGGTTCGTTCTCCGTCCGGCGTCAGCGCCCAATGCTCAGGTATCGGCAGGCCTGCACGTTCGAACCACCGCATCATTCCCTTCCCCGACTGTGTGAGCGCCATGTCCAAGATGATCGGTTCGCGCTCACCGCTGCGCGGAACAGAGACACCCCAAGGGTTGGTCCCAAGCACTGGTATTGCAGAACCCCACGGTGCCATCTCGGCGCCGGCATTGGTCATGGCTATACCGACTAGGTTGCTCTTGGCTGCCTGCGCCGCGTGGTATCCAGCTATACCGAAATGGTTGCTATGCCTTACCCCCACGATCGAGATACCGCTGCCGCGTGCCTTTTCAATCGCACGTGTCATTGCACGGTATGCGGCCACGTAACCGAAACCGTTAGCTGCATCTAACAGTGCAGATGACGATCGTTCTTCAACCCACGCCATCTTTGCCCGTGGAACGATGCCCCCGTTTTTCACGCGGCGGGTGTAGCGAAACAGCTTCTCCAACCCTTGGTGTTGTCCAGGATGCCACCAAAGACACGCCGTCACCAATCCGTCCGCATTGATGCGGGCCTCCTCATCACTCGCACCAAGAGCGTGAAAGACATCTTCGCAAAAGCTACGTACGACGGGCTCGGGAAACTGCGCCACCGTCACGGTTTCATCTAGCCGATAGGCGATGGGAAGGCCTCCTCCGGAAAGCTCCAGCTGTGTGCGTGCGGCTCAATCAGCTCAACAGTCATTCCTGGGAGCTGCTCTGGATAGACGAACGACTCGAAACCGTCAGCGGCATTGAGAATCTCGTCGCGGAATACCGGAATGTTGTTCTCGCGCAGGTACCCCACGTCGGCCTCTATGTCAGAAGTCTGCAACGCGATGTGATCCAGCCCCTCTCCTCGGCTCTGCAAAAAACGGTTAACCCGCGACTCCGAATTCCAGTTCTGCACGAGGTGCAGCCAGCAGTGATTAGGCAAGAGGATGCGTGCATCGTACTGCATGCCCTGGCCCTGGTCGTCCCGAAAATCCTGCGCACTCAGGCCAAGCACTTCCTCGAACCGTTTGCATGCATCCTGGATATTCTCAACTACCAAGCCAAAATGATGCAGTCGAAATAGGCTCATTACCGAGCTAATCGGTTGACCGACGGCATCCTCAGGATACACCCAGCTCCTGTCGTGAGATTGAATGAGTTCTAAGGTGAGCCCTGGCAGCTGGTCGGGATAGACGAACGCCTCGTATCCGTCCTGCCGGTCGAAGATCGTGTCTTCGAACACAGGGATTCCCTTCTCGCGCAATCGTGCTACGTCGCCTTCGATGTCATCCGTCTCGATGGCGATATGTTCGAGGCCTTCACCACGTTCCTCGAGGAATTGCAGCACGCGCGAGCCAGGTTTCCAGTTCTGCACCAGGTGCAGCCAGCACTCGTTGCCGAGCAGGATTCGAGCATCTAGCTGTTGCCCTCCAGCCTGGTCGTCGCGGAAGTCACGAGCCTTCAACCCGAAGGCGCGTTCAAATTGCGTGCAGGCTTCAGTGAGGTCTCTGACGACGACACCAAAGTGTTGAATACGCATGATTGTCATGTCTGGTCGGTCTCAAGTCGGTTCGTCTGACTGAGAAAAGTAGTCGGGGGTGCGTCCTTTCTGCAGAATCAGCCGCTGATGAACGCGGATTACCGCTGATCCCCACAAACCCAACCGCTCATGTGTTGTTGTTGTCCGCGTTGATCGGCGTTCCTCCGCGGCAGGCTACAAGAGCTGATCAATCCCTCGGCATCACCATCCTCGCGTACTCTGCCGCGTCACCAAAACGACGACTGTACGGCCGCAACGAGAACGTGAGAATCCTCGGCACTGCCATAAAGAGGTACCTCTCCATCGGTGGTGGGCCGCAGCTTGCGCCGCCCAATCCCTGATGTCCCACATCGATCGTTAGAACGGTGCCATCTCTATGGGGCAGCTCGTGCGGATGCTCCGCTTCCAGCAGGTCGATCGGTTTGTGGTGAAGAGCGCTGAACCCGAGCGGCTCCGCCCTGCTCACCACCATCAACCCCTCACCCTCCCTGTCGGTGAGAGTGAACCACCGCACGTCGTCGCGGTTAGCCATATCCTGGGGACGCACATAGGGCTCGAACATCTCGGTGACGGTCCGTGAGTACCTCCCGACCGCAGCCGACCGTTTCCTGTCCCAATAGTTCTCGTGCGGACCGCGGCCGTACCACTCGACGAACTCCAGATCCTCATTCAGTTCCATCATCAGACCGAGCTTCGGCAGAGCGAAATCGAGCGGATCGGGATTGAACCGCGTCACGACATCGATGAACCCGTTGCCCCAAACGGTGTAGGTCACGTTCGAGACCACGGCGTAGCCGGATGTGGTGGTCGAACGGAACGCGACCGCCACATTGACCGCTCGCTCCGACCGGGGCGTGACGGTCACATCCGTTACCTCGTGACTCACGTTCTGGAAACCCATCTCGATCCACTTTGGCCCGACACCCTGTCCGAACTGATGGT
>JBDGYW010000393.1:0-6320 GCA_039588935.1 Gemmatimonadota bacterium
AGAAACAGACTATTCGTATGACCTGCGAGCCGGTTTCAGTTTCGTGTTCGGGTCCAAGTTCGCGAACATCGTCAATCCGAGAATGGGTGGTCGCCGCGGGTTCTACGGGCGGCACTAGACGCGTGTGTAGTAGGTGGTGAGTGGTGGTTGGCCAATCACCACTCACTACTCATCTCTATTAAACAGCTATATCTGCAACGCCTTTGCTGCTCTGCTTTCCCCAGAGCGCCGGATGGGCATTCTCACCACTCCCGGGCCTCGGACTCCCCGGTGGCAAACGAGATCCTTCCGGCGTACGTTCATCCAGGATGCTGCAAAAGAAGCTATCGGAGTCTTCGCAAATGGGAGTTTGTCATGAGTCATAAGTGCGAACGCAGTACACGGTTAGCTGTAGCGTGCCTTGTCCATGTTCTCATCTTTGTCCCTACCGTTGACGCTCAATCGGTTTCTCAGGAGGCGCTCTTCGCGGACCTGGAATGGAGAAATATCGGCCCAGCGAATATGGCCGGACGCGTGACCGATATCGAGGCGGTGGAAGGGAACTTTGCCCGCGTGATAGTTGCGACTGCCTCCGGCGGACTTTGGAGATCATCGAACGCCGGGACTACTTGGGATGCGATCTTCACCGACTATGGTACGGGCAACATGGGGGACGTCGCGATCTTCCAGCCTGACCCCGACATCATCTGGGTCGGTACGGGTGAGTCGTGTACTCGAAACAGTATCGGGTGGGGTGACGGCGTGTACAAGTCCATCGATGGCGGCGAATCGTTCACCAACATGGGGCTCTACGATTCGCACCACATTGGAGAAGTGCTTACCCACCCCACAGATCCCAACATCGTCTATGTGGCGGCTCAAGGCCATCTCTGGGGACATACAGGCGAGCGGGGTCTGTACAAGACCACCGACGGTGGTGAGACGTGGCGCAAGTTGACCAACGGGTTGCCAGATGACGGCCGCACAGGTGCAACGGATGTCAAGATGGATCCGACCAACCCGAACGTGTTGTACGTGGCGTTCTGGGAGCGGTTGCGCCGTCCCTATCGGTTTGACAGCGGCGGGCCAAATGGAGGCATTTTCAAGTCGATCGATGGTGGTGAAAATTGGGTGCAGCTTTCAAACGGACTGCCAGAGGGTGACATCGGGAAGATCGGATTGGCGATCTACCGTAGCGACCCTCGGATCGTGATGGCCATCGTGGAGCACGGCTTTCAGCCACCGCGCAGGGTCGATGGTGAGCCGAATCCTGACTATGAGGACATGTCGCAACTGGGGACCGGCACATACCGTTCGGAGGACGGCGGCGCTAGTTGGGAATATGTGAATCGCTACAACAATCGACCCTTCTACTACAGCCACATTTACATCAACCCGACGGACGACCAAAACGTCTTCATCCTTGCCGGTAGCGCCAGTATCTCCAACGACGGTGGCAGGACATTCAGCCGGACGATGCAGGGAATCTCGGGCGACTTCCACGCACTGTGGATAGACCCGGATCGCCCAGAGATCTTTTATGTGGGCAATGACAAAGGGTCATACGTCACCTACGATCATGGCCACAGCTTCATCATGTTCGACAACATGGACATTGGCGAGTTTTACGCCGTCACCGCCGACAACCGCGATCCTTATTATGTCTACGGCGGGCTACAGGACAACGGTAACTGGGGTGGACCGAGCAATAGCCGCGACTGGAACGGTGTGTTGAACGACCACTGGTTCAAATTCCACTCCGGCGACGGCTTTCACACGACGGTCGATCCCAACGACTGGCGTACGGTCTACACCGAGGCACAGGGTGGGCGTATCCGTCGGTTCGATGCTGTATTCCGTCAAGTCGGTACGGACATCACCCCGAGTCCAGCCAATATTCTGAATCTCGCCGAGTTCGTCCCGGAGCATCCCCAGGATGCCGACCGCCTTTCGCGTGATTTCTTCCGCTTCAACTGGAGTTCGCCTTTGAGGTTGTCGCCGCACAATTCGAACACGGTTTTGTTTGGCGGCAACCACCTGTTCAAGAGCACGGACCGGGGAACAACCTGGACCATCATTAGTCCTGATCTGAGCACGAACGACCCTGTGCTGACTGATCCTGAAAGTGGCGGACTAACCCGTGACGTCACCTCGGCCGAGACACATGCGACAATCATCACTTTGTGCGAGTCGCCGCTTTCACCCGGGTTGATCTGGGCTGGGACCGACGACGGATTCGTTCACCTTACTAGAGATGGCGGGAGGACCTGGACGAACGTGCGGGACCGGTTTCAGGATGTGCCGGAGCGACTGTGGGTTAGCCGAGTGGAAGCCTCCCATTTTGATCCGGGAACTGCGTTCGTATCGTTCGATGGCCACCGCAGTGACAACTTCCGGCCATGGTTGTACAGGACTACGGATTACGGCCAAACCTGGGAGAGCATCGCCTCAGACTTGCCGGAAGATCAACCCATATATGTTGTCAGACAGGATCTTCGCAACCCGAGGCTTCTGTTCGTCGGGACCGAATTCGCAGTGTATGCGTCTGTCGACAGTGGCGACCACTGGTCAAGGCTGATGAATGGATTGCCGACGGTTGCGGTTCACGATTTGATCATTCATCCCCGCGATGGAGACCTGATCGCGGCAACACATGGCCGAAGCGTCTGGGTTCTCGACGACATCACGCCGCTTCAGCAAATGAATGACGACGTGCTCGAGTCGGATGTCCACCTGTTCCAAAATCGCACTGCCACTCAATGGAAGGGGATAAGCCGGGGCGCTACCCGTGGTCATAAGCTGTTCACGGGACGCAATCCGCTGACCATTCAGCAGCAGCCACCAGGCAACTCGCCGCGTGAACTCGAGAACAGTGCCACCATCGACTTCTATCTGGCCTCCGAGCCGAGCAATCAGATCTTGCTGGAGATCAGCGACCTCGCGGGCGAAAAAACGCTTGCAACCGAGATAAGCGCAGAGGCAGGCATTAACCGGTTCTTCTGGGACATGCGTTTCAATCCAACGGAGGAGCAGCGAGAACAGCAGCTGGAGCGGATGGCCCGAATGGTCAGACAATTCGGTGGCCAGGCGCCAGGTGGCTTCCAGGGTGGCCGAGTGCAAGGAGCGTTAGCGGAGCCGGGAACGTATCGGGTTACTCTGACGCTGGACGGGACTCAGTATTTCGGAACGGTGACGATTCGAGAGGACCCGGGCCTGGCGAGTGTGATGTGATCGTATAGTGATGATCTCGGCTGACCGTGACGAGCAATGACCAATAGGGTTGTCACGGCGTGCCGGCAGCGAAGCTACTCTAGACGGAGCGTGGAGGTCTTCGGTCGAGCGGCCAACCTCCTTACGTTCCGTTCACCGCTCACGTTCTTATGTCCCGAGGATCGCCGCTAGCCTCAGAATCCCCACCATCGCCAAACCAAACCCGACTGCCGCCTGTACCACGAATGTCACAATCCAGATTAACGCGGCCTCCCTCCACATGGCACAGGAAAATGTGAGTCTGTAGATGACAATCGGAACGACCGAATAGGCGATCAGGAACGCCACCAGGGGTGGCGCCTGGAAGAAAAGGCCAAACAGCATGAATACTGCCAACGACATGGGGTTGAGGATTATCTGTGCAATGAAGGCTTTGCTGTAGGTTGGGTTGTGAAGGTTCTGGATCTTCTTGGCAGTGAAGCCGGCCGAGACAACTCCGACGATGAACAAGATCAGGCCTGCGAGCCATAATGCCTGGACGATCGAACTCTCCCGTGGCACATCCTGCATCGTGACGTTCAATACTGGGAGGGACCCGAGTACCATCATGCGGCGCTCCTCGTGTGTTGGTGCACACAATGTGGGACTGCCGCTGGTTACCCGCAATAGTTTCGCATTGAGAGTTGCTGGTTGTGGGTACGGACCTCCGGTGAGAGGTCTCATGACTCACTCCTGCCTCAGCGCCTCCATCGGATCCACTCTGCTGGCCCTGCGCGCGGGGAAATAGCAGGCAGCGAAGGCGACTCCTATCAGCAGCATGGTCACTCCAATCATTGTACTAGGGTCGCTCGTGCTCACGCCGTACACCAGTCCCTGCATCAGCCGCGACAGTGCCAACGACCCCGCGATGCCAACAACCACGGCGACGCCAACGAGCGTCGCTCCACCGCGAAGAACCTGCAGGGTGACTGCGCTGCCGGCTGCCCCCAGTGCCATCTTGATTCCTATTTCCCGGGCACGCTCGCTCACTGAATATGACATCACGCCGTAGATGCCTACGCTGGCAAGAGCGAGAGCTGTCAACGCGGACAGGCCCAACGCCAGCATGGTGAAACGATCCTGCACCAAGATTTCGGAATAGTAGGACTCTACCGTGCGGATGTTGAATACCGGAAGTTTGAGGTCCGTCTCGGCCACGATCCTTCTGATCCCAGTCACGAGGCTCGCTGGATCGCTCTGGCCTCGAGCGAATATGGTCATTTGGCTGAACGGGTTAAACTGACGATGGTCCCAGTACAGCTTGGCGCGCATTTCCGTGGTCGGCCCGTGGTGGCGCACATCTCCAACCACGCCGATCACCTCCGCAACCAGTGTGTCACCCCAGGGCATTGAGATTGTCTGTCCGACCGCGTTCTGACCAGGCCAGAACTCTCGGGCCGCCCATTCATTGATGACAACGCCGAGCGGCGCATCCTCTGTATCTCCGAGCCCGAAGAAGCTGCCGGCAACCAGTGGAACGGCCAACGCCCTCTGGAAGTCCTGGTGTACCCACCGGACGTCAGCAACCGGTTTTTCGCCATCCACGGGAGTTGGTCGATCGTTGACCCAGAAATGCGTTGCGGAGCCCTGTCGGCTGAGCGGCATGAAAGTGATCGCGCTGGCGTCATTCACACCTGGCAGTGCTTGCACTCGTCCGACGAGATCCTCAAACAGCTGAACTCGCTGCACCCTTTCCGGGTACGCCCTGCTCGGCAGATCGAGTTGCGCCGTGATGATGTTGGCAGTGTCGAACCCAACGTCTACGTCCAGAAGTTCAGCGAAGCTACGAACCAGCAGGCCTGCACCAACCAGCAACACCATTGAGAGGGCAAACTCGGCGACCACCAACCCCCCGCGGACGCGATTGTGCCTCAGCCCCGTGCCGCCGCGTTCACCTGCTTCTGTCAGTCCTTCCTTTAGCTCGAGCCCAGTAATACGTAAGGCTGGTAGGGCGCCAAACAGCAAACCCGTCAGCAGTGTGATGGCTAGCGTGAAACTCACAACAGTGTAGTCGACGCCGATCTCGTCGATTCGAGGGAGACTCCGCGGACCGAGCGCGACGAGTGTTTGCACGGCCGCGTACGCCATCAGCAGGCCGGCCGCGCCTCCCGCGAGAGCCAGTATGATGCTCTCGGTGAGTAGCTGGCGAATCACCCGAGGTCGACCAGCTCCGAGCGCCGAACGCACTGCGATTTCACGCTGGCGTCCCGTCGCACGCGCGAGCAGCAGGTTTGCAACATTGGCGCAGGCAATGAGCAGTACGAATCCCACCGAACCCGAGAGTATCAGTAGGGGAACCCGGACATCGCCTACTATCTGGGTCCGCAGCGGGACCAGGCTGACCGACCATCCGGTCTGGAACTCCGGAAACTCCTGTTCCAGCCGCGAGGCGAGAGCCGACATTTGAATAGAGGCCTGCTCCAGTGAAACTCTTGGCTTGAGCCTCCCCAACACCTGTAGCCACCGGCCTCGCTCCGTGCGACCGGACTCGTCGAACTGAGCCGCTACCCAAACATCCTGGGAACGAATGGCATCGAACTTGATCGGTACGTCAAACTCGAATCCGCGTGGCAGCACTCCCACCACCTCGGCTGCGCCACCGTTGAGTGTGACGGTTTGGCCGACCACTCCCGGATCCGATCCGAAGCGTCGTTGCCAGAAGCCGTGACCCAGCACAACCGCTCGTTCCGCGCCGGGCACTTCGTCATCAGGAAGCAGCAAACGGCCCAGGTGCGATCGAGTCCCCAGCATGGTGAAGATGCTCGGTGACAGATAGACCATGCCGACACGTTCAGCCCCTTGGTCGCCCGTGATTGTGGCGCTGCTCTGCGACACCATTCCAATCTCGGAGAACACCTCATTCTGTTCTTTCCACGCAAAGAAGTTCGCGGGAGAAACGACGTTGGTGCTGGCATCGCGTTGGTAGTCTTGCTCCCAGACGAATACCAACCCGCCAGGATCCTGGTAAGGGAGAGGGCGCAAGACCACGTTGTACAGAACGCTGAAGATCGCTGCGTTTGCGCCGATACCCAGTGCCAGTGTCACGACTACAACCACAGTAAACCCAGGGTTTCGCAACATCCCGCGCATTG
>JBDGYW010000394.1:0-6320 GCA_039588935.1 Gemmatimonadota bacterium
GGCTTCTTCCTGGCCTTCAGGTACGGCTGGACGATCGAGAAACTCGGTGGTCGTAGAGGCAATGTTTCCTCCCAGTGGGCTGCCGAACGCCGACCCCACTGATTCAACACCCGGCAACTCGGCAATCCGGTCCTCGAGCGTTTCAAAGAAACGGACAGTCCCTTCCCCGTCGTTGTCATACGGGAATTCTGGAAGCGAGAGGCGGAAGGTAAGAACCTGGTCCCTGTCGAAACCCAGCTCAACCGCTTGGAGCTTCGAGAAGCTCCGGAGCAGAAGGCCTGCACCGAACAGCAGCATTAGCGAGAAAGCAACCTCGGCGACGAGAAGGGCCGAACGCGACCAGTCTTGATTCGACGAGCCGGACTTGCCGCGCCCACTTTGATTCAAGACAGTGGCGACGGATGTCTTCGCGAGTCGAAGAGCCGGAACGAGCCCGAAAAGAAGCGTGATCAGTAAAACCGTGCCGAACGCGAACAGCAGGACAAAGCCGTCGACGCCGACATCATCCAACCGCGGGATGCTTGCGGGTGCGAGCCGGAGCAGAGTGGAAACACCGACAGATGAGAGTGCAACGCCGATTACGCCGGCGATTGTTGCCAGAACCAGGGCTTCGAGAAGCAGCTGCTGCACCAGTCTCCCACGCGCCGCGCCGAGCGCAGACCGCATGGCCATCTCGCCGGCTCTGACAGACGCCCGTGCAAGCAGCAGGTTGGCCACATTCGCGCAGGCGATGAGCAGTACCATGCCGACCGCGCCCAGCAGCACAAGCAATGCCGTCCGCACATCACCTACGACGTCCTCCTCCATGGAGATGATGCCGAGAGATTTCCCGTAGTTGCTGTCGGTGTACTGTTCCTCGAGCCTTGTGGCCAACGCGGACAGCTCGCTTCGTGCAACACCCACAGTCGAACCATCGTGCATACGGCCCACGACACTGAACAGGTGACAGCCTCGGCCGCAATCGTCTTCATTCAAATAGTACGGGACCCAAACCTGGGAATTCCTCGGGTAATCGAAGCCCCGGGGTGCAACCCCCACGATCTCATACACGGCACCATCGAGTTGGACAGTTTTTCCGAGGACGCCGGGAGTGCCGCCCATTCGTTCCTGCCAGAAAGAGTGTCCAATCAACACCACTCGTGGCCCGTCAGGGATGTTTTCTTCGGTGCGGATATCTCTGCCAAAAAGCGGGGCTTCCTGAAACACCTCGAGGAGCCCGTCAGTTACGTAAGCACCTCTGATCGACTCTGCCTCGCCCATGCCTGTCAGCGTCAGTTCAGACGCGTTGAAGCCGGCGGCGCTTTCGATCGAGTTGATCTGAGCCTGCACGTCGCGAAGGTCGGGCTGCGACATCGTGCTCAGTGTGCCGGAACGCCCTTCCCAAATGGTGCCGATGGAAACGAGTTCGTCGGGATCGTTGTAGGGCAGGGGCCTCAGGATGACGCCGTTTACTACGCTGAAGATTGCGGTGTTGGCGCCGATGCCGAGCGCCAGAGTCAAGATGGCCGCGAGTGCAAATCCCCGAGACCGGCTCAGGTTCCGAAATGCATATCGTAGATCACCCAACACGAGGAGAACCCTTTCTCGGAGTGAAAGGCGGGGTCGCCCGCCTGGAGTTCCGCGACGTTTCATGAGATCGCCAAATGACGTTGCGTAAGCTTCGGGTAGAGCCCTGAGGGAATCTTTGGCCAGCAACCAACAGGTTCGGTACGCAATGCGACGCTTTCCGACCGAGCCGTACTTGCCTGCGCACGCCTCAACCAGCTCGAGCATCTCGGCACCGAACTCTCGGCGCAGGGATGGCGGGTAGAGCCAGAGCAGCAGGCGGTAGAGCATTGCTGTGCGCGACTTCATGCAGGCCGAGACTCGCCGATGACTTGTTTGTCGCGGACCGCGAGCATCACGCGATCGAGTCTCATGGCTTCCTGCTCCAGGAGACGTTGGCCATCATCTGTGATGCTGTAGTACCGTCGCCGCGGGTCGTCGTCCTCCGGGGCGGGGCGTTTGGCCGCCACCTCGATGAGCCCATCGGCAAGCATCTTCTTGATTGCGTTGTAGAGCGTGCCGGGTCCCAATTGCACGTCGCCACCCGTGCGTTCCTCCACATCGGCCGCGATTCCGAGGCCATGCCGTGCAGAATCGGATAACGCCAGGAGGATGTAAAAGACTGAACTCGTAAGCGGTTTGCCACCGCCCGCTGTCATTTCTGTCATTGCCTGAAGCTCCCAATCGGGGAAAAGTATCGGATGGCAATATATTGCGATACGATACTTCCGCCAAGTTGGTTTCAGGTGCGTTCGGCCTCTCCATTGACATCCCGTCCACCGAGGCATACAATTTATACTCGCGAAGTCTACTTTAGCGACTCAGGGGTTTGTCATGGGTGGCAACTACATAGGTGAGTTCGAGCAAATGGTGCTTCTCGCCATGCTTCAGCAAGGCGAGAAGGCGTACGCAATAGACGTGCGCAAGGAACTGGAGCGATGTGCGGGCAGGTCGGTGTCCCGGGGGGCACTGTATCGCACATTCGATCGACTGGAGCAAAAGGAGTACATCGAGTGGGACCTCGAAGACGGTAATCCTGTTCCCGATCGCGGCGGTCACCCGATGCGCCTGTTCCGCGTAACCGAAGCAGGGCTCGACGCGCTTCGCGCCTCGCGTAACGCACTTCTCAAGCTGTGGCATGGCCTGGACACTGTGCTGGAGAAGCCGTGAACCCAACCACGAAAGCGGGTCCGAACCCTCCTCGGCTCGCGGAATGGTTGTTGTCACGGCTGCTGCCACGCGGACCTGTGGGGCAGTTCATACTGGGCGACCTACGTCAGGAGCACGCGGGTATCTGCCGAATCTCACGGAGATCCGCGGCCCGGTGGTATTGGCGGCAGACAACCAGCATCGGCTGGCGGTACGCCTTGGCGAAACTCGGCCGGGCACCCCGTGCACCAAAACGAATCAGACAAGGACCACCAGGAGGGAAGGTTTCCATGGGGACGATCTTTCAGGATATCAGCTACGCAGCCAGGACATTCGCGAACCGGCCTGGCTTTTCTTTGACGGTGATTGCCCTCGTGGCCCTCGGTGTCGGCGCGACCACCACAATTTTCAGCGTCGTAGACAACGTACTTCTCAACAAGCTTCCGTACCCGGAATCCGGGCGACTCGTGTATTTCGACAATGCGGCGCATTCGATTCCCCTGTATCGGGATTGGAAGAATCGGACGAATTCGTTCTCGACCATGGGCGCAGTCTGGGACGCGGGATTCGATCTCACGGGGGACGGTACCCCTGAGAACATCCATGGTGGCAGGGTGACAGAGGATTTCTTCAACATGCTCGGCGCCCGGCCCGAGGTCGGTAGGTTGTTCACTCCCGAGGATTTTGTGGGAATTCCAGCTCGCACAGTCGTTATCAGCCACGGCCTCTGGCAGCGAAGGTGGGGAAGCGATCCTGCTGTTCTCGGAAGCACGATCACGTTAAACGGTTTTCCCATGGAGATCGTGGGGGTGATGAATGCGGAGTTCACGCCTCCCGCGGATGTTGACGCCGAGGTCTGGCTGCCATTGGACGTAACTGTTGAGGCATTCCAGAATCGCGGGCGCATGATACTCGGTGTGATTGCGCGTCTCGAAGCCGGAATGTCGCTCGAGGTGGCGCAGACAGACGTGGATGCGGTGTCCGCGGCACTCGCCACCGAATACCCCGATCGATACCGGGAAGATGACGGCTCGCCCAGAGTCTATCCGGTAATCCCTTTGAAGGAGGCTACGGTCGGGGATATCGGCACCACGCTTTACCTCCTGCTCGGCGCGGTCGGCCTGATGCTGCTGATCGCCTGCGCGAACGTCGCGAACCTGTTCCTTGCGCGCGGCACCGACCGGACCCGAGAAATGGCTCTGCGCGCGGCGCTCGGAGCGGGGCGCGCGCGGATCATGACTCAGCTTCTCACCGAGAGCGTGGCACTCGCACTTGTGGGAGGAGCGCTCGGAATTCTGGTCGCGGTGTTTGGCGTCAATGCGTTCGAGACGTTCAGTCCTGGCGGGATTCCCCGGATGGAGAGCATCACCATAGATCTGCGGGTGCTCGGCTTCGCCCTTCTCGTTTCTCTGGGCACCGGTGTGCTGTTCGGGATCTTCCCCGCATTCAGCGCTGCGAAGTCGGACGTTCGAACCGCTCTGGGGGAAACGGCCGCGATCGGGTTGGACCGTCGCAGGCGAGTGAATCTGAGAAGCGCTCTCGTGGTGGCGGAGGTGGCCATGGCTCTGATGTTGTTGATGGGAGCCGGGCTCTTGTTCCGTAGTTTCGTGACCCTCAGCAACGTCGATATCGGGTTCGAGACGGAGGACGTGTTGGTGCTGCCGCTCGATATCCGGGGCCGTTACGAAGGGCAGCAACGGGTTTCGTTCACACGTGACTTGCTGGGGCGGTTGGCCGCGCTTCCAGGAGTTGAATCGGTCGGTGCAGGCACGACAGTGCCGCCTACCGGCAGCTATATGTGCTGCTGGATAGGGGGAATCCGCACCGACGACGAGCCCGAATTCGAGGACGAGTGGTCCACCATTGCTCACCCCATTACGCTGGAATACTTCGAGGCATTGGGCGCCGAGATCCTCCAGGGTAGAGGGTTCACTCAAGCAGACGACGATCCTGCTCTGGGCTCTACAATCATCAACGAGTCGGCGGCTCTGTATCTGTTCGGTCAATCAAATGCGATTGGCCGGAGTTTCTGGTTTCGGGACCGTCGTCTGAACGTAGTTGGGGTCGTCAATGACATCCGCCACTGGCATTTGAACGGTGGTGACGAATACAACCTCTATCTGCCTCACGCACTGTATGGAGAGAGGTTCGGAAATCTGGAGATGGCAATCAAATCCTCGGTTGATCCGGGAGTGCTCGCCGGAAACGTCAGGGATGTGGTCTGGGCGATCGATCCGGATCTGCCGATCGGCGAGATCGTTCAACTGAGGTACAAGGTTGCCCAATCGATAGCGCAGCCGCGTTTCCTGTCGATCCTGCTCCTGACGTTTGCCACACTCTCAATACTGTTGGCGGCAGGGGGCATTTACGGTTCGTTGTTGTATTCGGTTGGACAGCGCCACAAGGAGATGGGCATTCGAATGGCACTTGGTGCTGGGACGGGGAATGTCGTAGGGATGATCGTGAGGAGTGGCTTGATCCTAACCATGATGGGTTTGGTGCTGGGTATCTCGGGGGCTTTGGCACTCTCCAGAACGTTGGAAAGCCTGCTGTTCGGAATCACGCCCGCGGATCCCGGGACGTTCGTCGTGGTGCCGTTGCTGCTTGGGTTCGTAGCCCTGGTTGCGTGCTACCTGCCGGCGCGAACGGCAGCGAAGGCCGACCCGATTGAGACGTTGAGGGTGGAGTAGGTGAGAGGCGGGAGGAGAGGGAGCAGAGGGAGTGGCAGGAGCAAACAGTTGGGCCCACCCCCGGCGGAGGTCGCATGATAGGTGATTCCGGGGAGGTTCGGCCGCCACAAAGACTCGAGCTGTGGCTCCACCGCTGCCTTCCAACGGGAGACGTAGGACTCTGCATTCTCGGCGATCTCCGGCAGGAGTTCGCGGACATGGCGCGTAGGAAAACGGCGCGCCACGCGCGCCGTTGGTACCGCGCTCAAGTTCTTTCTCTAGCGCCGCGTTATCTCTTGGCCAAGCTCGGGCACCCTCCGCGCGCACCCAAACGGCTTCCACGCAAACAAACGATCGGAACTACGACGATGGGTTCGGTTCTCCAGGACATTCGGTACACTTTCAGGACTTTTTCGAAGAAACCAGCATTTGCGGTGACTGTAATAGCGATAGTGGCTCTGGGCGTTGGCGCGACCACGACGATCTTCAGCGTAGTCGACAACGTTCTGCTGCGAGGTCTCCCGTACCCAGAAGCCGAAGAACTCGTCTTTTTCGACGATCCCAGCCATCCGGTTCCTCTCTACATCGATTGGAGGGATCGGACTCGATCGTTCTCGACGATTGCCGCGGCGTGGGACGACAACTATGACCTGACGGGCGACGGCACTCCGGAAAGTGTTCGCGGCGCTCTCGTAACTCCCGATTTCTTCCGGGTACTCGGCGCACGACCGCAACATGGCCGGCTGCTTGCGGCGGATGACTTCGTGGGGTTGCCCCCGCGCGTCGCCGTGCTCGGCCACGGGATCTGGCAGCGGAGGTGGGGCGGTGACCCCGGGGTAATAGGCAGTTCCGTAACGTTGAATGGCTACCCGGTCGACGTCGTCGGTATTCTGGATGAGGAGTTCAGGCCGCCCGAAGCGTTGACGGGGAGCAGACTCGACGTTTGGCTGCCTCTCG
>JBDGYW010000395.1:0-6309 GCA_039588935.1 Gemmatimonadota bacterium
GCAAACTCAGGAGTCTGACTAGAGTGAGATTTGCGACGACTCCAACGGCAGCAAAGGAAACTATGATCCATGCTGTCAGTTCCGAGAGTCCCAGCGAGCGTGCAACCGTGAGGAGGACGGTGCCAATGGAGACGATTCCCCATCGCCACCGCACGCCGTTCGTAAGTGCATCCACTTCTGCAGGGCGGGAGAGTTCTTCGGCCATTCTGATAGGTGTCGAGGTCCCGTCTAGTCTTTGGTCCGCCTATCCTTGACGAACGATTTGATCGAACCAAACAAGCCCTTCTTGGGTGGTGTGTTCGATGCTTCGACGCCGTCTGCCAATTCCTCCGCAAACGCTACAACCGTAGGTTGACGATCGGCGGGCTGGCGTTCCAGCCCACGCATGACTGCGTCCTCGAGTTCGGTCGGGAACTTGAGATCCCTAACTGCCTGGTTGAGTGGCGTTGGCGGTTGGGTCAGGAGCTGTTGGAACACCTCGCGGGGCGAGCGCCCCGGATGAGGGAGCACTCCCGTCAGAAGATAGTACGTGATTTTGGCCACACTGAAAATGTCCGCCTGTTCTCCGACCAATTCTCCTGAAAGAGCTTCAGGGGCGACGTACTGGAGAGTGCCGACAAAAAAGCCCGTTCTCGTCAGCCGGTCAGAAGCGGGTTCTTGTGCGTCCCGCGCGATACCAAAATCGAGCAATTTGACAATCTGGGAAGTGGGGTCAAAGACCACGTTCTCGGGCTTCAGATCGCGGTGAATGATTCCCACCGCATGAGCGGCGGCCAGGCCATCGGTGAGTTGAGAGACTATGTGTACTACAAGCGAAGGAGCTAGTGGGCCAGACCGCTGCGCGAATGTCGACAGTGGTTCGCCGGTGACCCATTCGAGAGCAAGGTAGTACAGGTCGTCTTCTTGGCCGTAGTCATAGGTGCTTACCACGGAAGTGTGCTCTACGCGCGCACCGAACCCGGCCTCACGCAGAAACCGCTTGACAGACGTAGGGTCCTTGCGGAGTCGTTGCTTGAGGAACTTCACGGCACACGGTCCGTGATCAGCGTGCTTGGCGCGGTACACTGTGGCCGTTCCACCTTCGCCCACGAGTTCGTTGAGCTCGTAACCCGCTATGGTGCGGCCTGCAAAGTTTTCAGTGGACATTGAGTTGGCGAAAGTAACAGTCGTTTGCCACACGCGGCAAGTCGGAACTGCGGGCGCACCAAATGGTGGTCCCACATTTGCCCGACGCAGATGTATTAGTATGTGAACGACTTTCGGCGAGTTGTTCGGCGCCCAGTTTAGATTGGGTGAAATGTCCGCAGGCCGCATCGGATCTGGGAGAATGCTCAGTGATGAACGCTGTCCACAAACTGCTGATAGGCATCGCTCCGGCTATGGTCTGGGCGACACTTCTTGTCCCTCTGTCAATCTCGGCGCAGGAGGTGCATGAGCTACGACTCGAGACGGCGATATGGCAGGAAGCGCTGACCCTGAGAGCTCGGCTGAGTCAAGAGACAGTTGACCGTCAGCTGGTGTTTCGAGCGGCAGCACTCGAGGTCGCGATCGGCATGCCGCGGCGGGCTTTGACCGTGCTGGACGAGCACGCAGGACCGGATTCAACATGGGATGGATTCGGTTTTCGTCTGCGCGGCGAAGCGCAGTACGCACTTGGCCGGTTTGAGCATGCCGCGCGGTCATTCCTGCGCGCACTCGATCTTACAGAATCGACTAACCGCGGGATCCTCGTGGCCCGTGCGGGTGTTGCGTTTGAAAGGGCCGGCCTTAACGAAGCTGCGCTGGCCCAATACTCCCGGGCCGCTTCGGAGTTGCCGCAGCTGGCTGGATGGCTTGTGGTACGGGAAGCATCGTTGTGCAGCGACACGGCGCATGCGTTTCGCCTGCTTTCAGATGTAGCCCCAGAGGCTGCGACTCTCGCATCGCGGGCGCGAGCCAACGTCTATGCGCGAGCTGGAGACACGACCGGGGCCATAGCTGCCTTCGAACATGGTGGTCAGACGATCACGGCTGCTGAGCTTGCTCTGGCCTTTGGCGACAGCACCGAATCAAGACGTCTTGCGTATCTGGCAATTGAAGCTGACGACACCACAATCGTCCGTCAGAGCGCGAGGCTTGTCGAGAGGAGCTTCCCGCCGCGCACACCTGGTGAATTCCTATCGCTCGCAGCAGCGTCGCGGCGCCTAGGATCTCTTCGAGAAGCGGTTCAGTTTGCCGCTGGCGCTGTTGCGGTCGGAGATACTACAGCTGAGACATTGTTGTACTGGGGTGACCTGCTCTTTGCCTTGAGGTCGCGACGAGAGGCGTTGACGGCGTACGCGCGGGCGGCGGCAATGGATGGTGAAGCGGCTCGCGAGGCTACGTTCTTGCAGGGCCGCACGTTGTTGCTGCTGGGCAGATCGAGCGAGGGGATGGCAAAGCTTACGAGCTTTGTACAACGCTTTCCAGATCATGATGCTGTTCCACGCGCTCTGTACGGCATGGCCGATCGCCGGCGTCGCGAACGTCGATATAGTGAATCAGACAGCCTGAACCGAATGGTAGTTGAACGATGGCCTCGCCACAGATATGCAACCTCTGCACGGATGGATCTAGCTACAGGTGCGATGGACCGAAGCGACACGGCGACCGCGGTCCAATGGTACCGACAGGAGATCGAGGTCAGCGGCAATCAGCGCAACGTCGCTCAACATCGGTTGGGGAGCATAAGGGCGGCGTCGGGCGACACGGTTGCGGCACGGGCAATATGGGCGGCGCTGGCGCGAGCAGACTCGCTTGGCTATTACGGAACGATCGCGCGGGCTGCGGCTTTGATGCCGCCGCTGGCTTTGGAGCCGGCGGCCATCCCTATGCGCTCTGTCGAGTCGCAGCACATCTTGTCTAGCATCGACTTCTTGCAGCAGGCCTACATGCAGGAGGAGCTCGAACTCCTCCTGGACTCGCTCAAGGCTGGGCGTTCAAGACCGCCGAGGGATCTGTTGGAGTTGGCAGAGGGTCTGATAGAACGCAGGTTCGTAGCGGAGGGGATTCACCTGGGCTGGGTGGCATCGCGCTCGTACACGCTCAACCACCCTCGCGTGTTGCGAGTGGTCTTTCCTTGGCCGTTCCGAGACCTGATCGAGCAGAAGGCACAGGAACTGGATTTGGACCCGTATCTCCTCGCAGCTTTGATACGCCAAGAATCGGCATTCACACCCGGTGCTGTCTCCAGAGCGGGCGCGTACGGACTCATGCAGCTCATGCCCCCGACAGCACGTGAGGTGGCCCGGAGGATCGGTGCGGACTGGGATGAAGTGCTTCTGACCGTTGCCGACGCCAACCTACACCTGGGTGCGACACATCTAGCGGGACTTTTGCGGCATTATGACAATAGGGTAGTGCCCACGCTGGCAGCTTACAACGCGGGTGGCACGCCGGTCAGACGCTGGCTGCGATCGTACGGTGCGGACGATCCGCTCCAGTTCATCGAACACGTCCCCTACGTAGAAACGAGAGGCTATCTCCGAACCGTTCTGAGGAACCTGGCTCTGTATCGGGCCTTGTATCCGGCCAGGCACGATGGGGCTGCGGGGAACCCATGAGCGCGCGAGCAGTCAGACGACTCCTGCACGCCAGTTCGGCCTTGGTGCTGTTGGTGACTGTATACGGTTCAGCGGAGCTTATGCGCTTCGTTCTGATTGGCGGTGCCATAGTTGCCGTCCTGGTGGACTCAGTGCGAATCACCCAACCGGCGTTCGGAATGCTCGTCAAGAGGATGGTGCCGGTGTTTCGGGCTTCGGAGTCGACCAGGTTGAGCGGGGCCACATGGTTGTGCGTTGGATATGCGGCGGCGGCGTGGTTCCCGCATCCCGCCGCAGCGGGGGGAATACTGGCAGGGGCATTCGCAGATCCAGCTGCGTCTTGGGCCGGCTCGATGTTTGCGGAACCATCATCCTTGAAGAAGACGTGGGTTGGGAGCTTGGCGGCGGCAGTCGCTGCTGCTTTGGTTTTGTTTACCACGGGGATTCCCTTGACTGTGGTCGTTTCTGGAGCAGTGGCTGCGCTGGCGCTCGAACGGTGGCCTGGGCCATTGAACGACAACCTCACAGTGGCTCCGGGTGTGGCGCTCGTGGTCTGGCTCCTTCTCTGAGATCGGTGCAGGAATACGAGGTGTCCGCACATCAACTATCTTCCGAACATGGCAGGTAAGCCCTCCGACCGTGTTTTCTTGATCGACGGCTACGCGCTGATCTATCGCGCGTTTTTTGCCATGATTAACCGACCGTTGCGCACGAACCGAGGAGAAAACACATCCGCGGTCTGGGGTGTAGCGAACTTCCTCCATCGTCTTTTGGAACGTCACAAGCCAACGCACATTGCCTGGGTCCATGATGCGGGAACTTCATTTCGGACAGACACCTATCCAGAGTACAAGGCCACACGCGAGAAGCTCGACGAAGACATGCAGCAGGATTTCGACCGTTCAGTCGAGCGAATAGAGACACTTCTGGAGGCTTTCAATATTCCGTTGGTGGTGGTCGAAGGTTACGAAGCGGACGATGTGATCGGCACGCTCGCCACCCAAGCGGTTCTAATCGGGCTGGAGGCTGTGATCGTTTCCGGTGACAAGGACTTTTATCAGCTGATCTCCGACAACATCGTCTTGTTGAACCCCGGACGCGGAGGCCCGTCGCCGGTTGACGAGAAACTGGTGGATGTGTCCAATGCGTCCGAACGGTTGGGCGTCCCCCCGGAGCGCGTAATCGACTATCTGGCTCTGGTGGGGGATTCCTCAGACAACGTGCCGGGCGTGAGGGGTATCGGTGACAAGACAGCGCGAGCTCTAATCGAACAGTTCGGAGATCTCGACACCGTTCTCGCCAAAGCAGTGGAGGTGAAAGGCAAACGCGCGCGTGAGGGACTGCTGGAACACGCAGACGAGGCTCGCCTGAGTCGAGATCTGGTGACTATCCAGCTCGACGTACCGGTAATTCTTGATTTGCAGGCATGTAAGGTTGGTCCACCAGATAACCGCACGTTGGCGCATTTCTATCGAGAACTCGAGTTCCGCTCCCTGGCGGAGAAGGTGGCTGTTCACGAGCAACCAACTCGCAACGCGGCACCACAAGCAGAAAGCTCTCCTAGCCCCAGGGAGCCGATTCTCGTCGAGGGCCCAACCGAAATCCCGAACATCGTAGAGCAGATCAGAAACGCCGGCACCGTTGGGCTGATCACCAAAGGGCACAGCACAAGCAATCGCAGTGCTCGATTGGTGGGTATTGCCCTCGCGATCGAGCCAGGGATTGCCTGGTATTTCCCGCTCGAACACGAATCCCCTGACGGTGAACTGATCGCACACGATCGGCCCAACAACCTGCCTGCACTGCAAGCTGACGTAATGCGACCGTTGCTGGAACTGCTTCAGGATCCGGCGATATCAGTCGTAGGCCATGACGTCAAGCGTGATCGGCTTCTGCTCCGAAGTGCTGGTGTCGATCTGGCAGGAGTGAGCTTCGACGCAATGCTAGCGAGCTTTGTCTTGGATCCGGGGCGAAGATCTCACGCGCTCGGCGAAGTGGCCTTGGAGCACCTGGACATGAGGCTTCGGCCGGTGTCGGATTTGACGGGTAAGGGCAAGTCGGGGCGTCCGTTTTCCGAGGTCGCACCAAAGGAAGCTGGTGCTCTTTGCTGCGACGAGGCACGGGCGGTTCTCCAACTGTGCACATTCTTTGAAGGGCGGTTGGTTGAGACTGCTGCTCTCAGCCTTGTTGATGATATTGAGATGCCGCTGACGACGGTGCTCGTCGACATGGAGTGGCGAGGCATAGCAATCGACTCCACGAGGCTGTTGGGGCTCTCCAACCGGTTCAGCCGCGAACTCGAAAAACTGCGGGACTCCATCTTCGCCGCCGCGGGGACTGAATTCAACATCAATAGCACGCCACAGTTGCGGCACATCCTGTTTGAGAAACTGCAACTACCCGTGACAAAAAAGACGAAGACCGGTGCCTCCACAGATGCCGAGGTCCTCGGTCAATTGGCCGGCATGGGTTTCGACGTGCCGCAGCTGCTCCTCGAATACCGGGAACTCACTAAACTCAAGTCAACATATGTGGATGTGCTGCCGGCGAGCGTGAATACCCAGACTGGGCGTGTGCACACCACGTTCAATCAGACAGGCGCGGCGACCGGGCGCCTTTCATCATCAGATCCGAACCTGCAGAACATTCCGGTAAGAACTCCGCGTGGGGAGTTGATCAGAGAGTGCTTCGTTCCGGAGCCGGGACACCGGTTCATTGTGGCTGACTACTCCCAAGTCGAGCTTCGCGT
>JBDGYW010000396.1:0-6272 GCA_039588935.1 Gemmatimonadota bacterium
ACGTGGAGTGCCACACATTCGGGCAACGACCATGGATGATGCCGTGCGCGCACTGGGGTATGTGGTCGCGCGAGACAGGATGTTCCAGATGGAGCTTCAGGCTCGTGCAGCGGCCGGCAGACTCACCGAGTGGGTGGGTGACAGGGCTCTCGGCGTTGACAGGCAGCAGAGGTCAATCGGGTTGTCGATGAGCGCCGAACGTGACTTCGCTGCACTCGATCCGGCATCTGAAACAGCGCGCTTCGGTCGGTTATACGCAGAGGGGGTGAATGCCTGGCTCGAAGCCATGAAGCCGAAGGATGTCCCCATCGAGTACCGGTTCCTCGGAGTGATGCCGGAGCGGTGGGAGACGGTCAACAGCATCCTCACCTTCAAGCGCATGGGGTACACGCTTTCCTACAGCACGCACGATCGGTGGCGGCAGCGCGTCGCTGCGTTGATCGGAAGGGAAGCGACTGCCGCGCTTTTTCCGGTGAACGCACCGATACAGGAACCGATCCAGCCAACTGGCCGGGGCGAGCCTCGCTTCGATTGTCAGCCATTCCCGCCGCCACCCATTCGCAAACGACGCTCGTCTAATGAGGTGGTTGCGCTGGATAATATGCTCACTGACGGCATCCTGCCGCTCCTGCCGGGTGTGGGGTTGGGTCTGGGAGGAGTGCCTGCCGCCTCTGCCGCTGGGCTGTTGGGGAGCGAGGTGGGAAGTAACAACTGGGCAGTCTCCCCCTCCCGGAGTGCCACCGGGAATGCTCTTCTGTCAGGTGATCCCCACCTTGGCCTCACGTTGCCGTCTATCTGGTACGAGGTGCACATCCAGGTTCCGGGCGAAGTCGATGTCTACGGAGTAACCATCCCCGGTATCCCCGGTGTTGTGATTGGTTTCAACCGCGACGTCGCGTGGAGCTTAACAAACACACAAGCTGATGTCCTGGACTATTACTGGGAGACTCTGGATCACGAATCTACTCCGACGCGGTACCTGCTCGATGGTGAGTGGCGGGAGTTGGACCAACGTGTCGAGTATTTCCTTGGTCAGGATGGTGAGCAGCTCGCGGTCGACACATTGTACTGCACACACCGCGGACCGGTTTTCTTCACCGACGACGGACCGTTGTCGATGCGGTGGACAGTGCTGGAAGAACCGGGTTCCATAACGGCATTACTTGGTACCGCGCGGTCCCGGTCCATTGAGCAGTTCGAGCGCGTAATGGAGTCGTATAGTGCTCCGGCGCAGAACATGATAGTGGCGGATCGAGGGGGGAACATTGCGATTCGATCGACGGGGCTATTCCCAATCCGCCCCGGAAGCGGAGACGGGACGGAGATCCGCGACGGATCGACCAGCGCAAACGATTGGGTTGGGTACTGGTCCGTAGACGAATACCCGGGTTCGATTAATCCAGAGCAGGGATATCTCGCGTCTGCCAATCAACAGCCGATCGACCCCGAAGTTCGAGGCAGGTACCTCGGCGTCGATTGGCCGACACCGTGGCGTGCCATGCGCATCAATGAGTTACTCCGTAACGACTCGGCCGTGACGGTGGAAAAGATGTCCCGCTATCACACCGATCCCGGGAACGAGAAAGCCAACCTGTTTGTGCCCGTCTTTCTGGAAGCAGCCAATCGTAGCCTGGCTGAAGCTCACGACGACGATTTGGCGGAAGCGACTCGCCAGTTGGGTGAGTGGGATCGCCGCTACACAAAAGACAACGAACGCGCCGTGCTATTCGAGTCTGCGTTGAACGTGCTCACGGATCGCACCTGGGACGAGCTGGTGCCCACCGGTTCAGGACGCAGACTAGCGACACCCAGTCAAACGATACTGGCGGTGCTGCTTCAGTTCCCCGACAGTCCATGGTGGGATCACGGCAGCACTGAGGACGTGGTCGAGACTCGCGACGAAATGCTGAATTCGAGTCTCGTCGATGCGCTGGAGCAGGTGAAAGACCAGTACGGGCCGCCGGAGGACGGTGGCTGGCGCTGGGACGGAATACGACATGCAAACATCTGGCACCTGCTCGGGTTCAGAGCACTGTCAGCGGCTGGACTCCCTGTGCAAGGAGGTCCGGGCAATCTGAATCCCTCGTCAGGTGCCGGAACAAATGGGGCGAGTTGGCGAATGGTGGTTGAGTTGGCCGAGCGGGTCCAGGCGTGGGTGACATATCCCGGAGGGCAGTCTGGGAATCCTGTGAGCGAATTGTATGAGAACAGGGTCCAGCAGTGGGTGGACGGAACGTTGGACGAAGTCCTATTTCCCGACGACCCAAATGATCTCGCGGAATCTGACATCCTGAGTGTGTTGACGCTTGAACCGGAGGGCTACTGACATGAGCCGGTGGAGCTTGTTGCAGATCGGCCTCCTGGGTTCGGCGTTCGCGCTTGCCACGGTGCTCTTCGGTTGGTGGGGTGTACCAATCCTGGCGTGGTTCTGGGGGCTGTACGACAAGTCGGAGAACCGTCCGGCCTTGATCGCGTCCGCTGCCGCTGGGCTCGGTTGGGGTTTCCTCTTGATCTGGACGGCGACTCAGGGGCCAGTTCTGGGACTCTCTTCACGTGCATCCGGTGTTTTGGCGGTACCTAGCCTGACGTTGATTCTTTTGACGCTGATGTTTCCGATGATCCTCGCGTGGGGCGCTGGCGTACTCGGAGGAACGGTGAGGCAATTCTGGAAACGCCAGGTGCATTCGGGATGAGGACCTCGAAATGACCGATCAACAACCCGATCTCTCGCGCCTGAAGATCTCTCGAGACGCGCCTTCAAGAGCATCGAGACAGGCGCTGAGGCGTAATGCGATTCTTGCTGTCGTTGCGGTAGTCCTGATTGGAGCAGGATTCCTATGGACCCGTAGGGCTACCGGCCTGGAGGTAGCTATCGCTCTGGCGGAGGTTGTGGGAGAGGGCCGGGGTGAGGGCATCGGCATCACAGCGAACGGATACGTGGTGGCTCGCACGCAGGCATCTGTGTCCTCGCGGATAACGGGACGGCTCGCGTTCCTTGGAGTTGAGGAGGGCTCGGTTGTCCGGCGTGGTGAGATAGTCGCGCGGCTCGAGAACGATGACTACCAGGCCGTGGTCCGTCAGGCTCAGGCCGAAGTGCTGCGTGCCCAGGCTGCTCTGGTGGAAGCAGAGGCTACGAGGGATCAGCTTGCCAGGGATCTCCGCAGGAGTAGATCACTGCTCGAGGACAGTCTCGCGTCAGAACGTGAGGTGGAAGATTTCGAGGCGCGGCTGACAGCCGCGGAGGCGCGTGTCGGTGTGCAAGAGGCGATGGTGCAGTCAGCGGAGGCGAGTGTCGGCGTAGCCGAGGCGAATCTGGAAAACACGTATATCCGAGCACCATTCAACGGGACAGTGCTCAGGAAGGACGCGGAAGTTGGAGAAGTCGTGGCGCCGGTTGCGACCGGGGGCGGGCTGACACGCGGCGCCGTCGTGACTATGGCCGATCTCGAGACGCTCGAAGTCGAGGTCGATGTGAACGAAGCGTACATCGCACAGATCGCCAGTGGGCAACCGACACGGATAACTCTCGATGCGTATCCGGACAGCTCCTATATGGGAGAGGTCAGGCAGATCGTGCCCACGGCCGACAGGCAACGGGCTACCGTCCTGGTGAAGGTCAGCATCCTCGAAGACGATCCGCGCATACTCCCCGAGATGGGTGCGCGCGTGGATTTCGTCGAACAGGCGGCGGGAGACATTGCAGATTCCACTACTCAGCCATCGCGGGTCTTTGTTGCGGCCGAGGCAGTCAGGGATGAATCGGGGCAGCCGGTGGTGTGGGTTGTCCGAGACGGCCGCGTGTACCGCGTATTGGTAGAGGCAGGACCGGTATCCGGCGGGCGCCGCGAGATAAGAGACGGTCTCTCCGGCGGCGAGCAGGTCGTTGTCGAAGGTCCCGAAGAGCTAGAGGACGGTGCCGCTGTGCGCATCGTCACTCGTTGAACCAGAAGGAGATTTCATTAGATGGCCCTGGTTGAAATGAGCAATCTCACGAAGGTCTACTACCGCGACTCACAGGAAATCCCCGTGTTCGAGGCCGTGGATCTCGAGCTCGATAGCGGTGGGTTTCTGGCGTTGATGGGACCGTCGGGCAGCGGAAAGACCACGCTACTCAACATCTTGGCTGGGCTCGACCGGCCAACCTCGGGATCGGTGGTGGTGGACGGGCAGGAAATAACGGGCATGAAACCGAAGCAACTCGCTGGGTGGAGAGCCAGACACGTCGGTTTCATCTTCCAGTTCTACAATCTGTTGCCGGTCCTCACGGCTTTCCAGAACGTTGAGCTGCCTCTCTTGCTCACGAAGCTGTCAAAGAAGGATCGTCGCGATCACGTTATGACGGCACTCGGCGTGGTGAGCTTGACTGATAGAGCAGATCACTTCCCGCGCCAGTTGTCGGGCGGTCAGGAGCAACGGGTCGGCATTGCCCGGGCAATCGTGAGTGACCCAACGATGATATTGGCCGACGAACCTACAGGCGATCTGGACGCCAAGTCGGCGGATGAAATACTGACCCTGCTCCAACGTCTCAACCAGGAGTACGGGAAGACCATAATGATGGTTACCCACGACGCGCATGCCGCCGAACGCGCGCATGCCATTACGCACCTGGACAAGGGAGTGCTACACCAATGAAGTTCGCACGCCTGATCTGGGTCAACTTGATGCGAAACAAGCGCCGCACGATCCTGACGGTGCTCAGCGTGACAGTGGCATTGTTCCTGTTCACGACGTTGCGATCGGTGGTGACTGCGCTCAACGCTGTGAGTGAGGTTGGCAGTGAGTCCCGTCTTGTGGTGAGTAGTGCGATGGGTATTACATTCCCGCTCCCGCAGTCCTACTACGAGCGGTTACGCGCACAGGAAGGCGTGGAGAGTGTCACCTGGGCCAACTGGTTCGGCGGAGTGTATGTTGATCCAGCCAACTTTTTTGCTCAGTTCGCCATCGACGCCGAGACATACTTGCCGATGTATCCAGAGATCCAAGTGCCTGAGGATCAACGCACTGCATTTCTCGCCGAACGCACCGGGGCACTCGTGGGTAGTGGGCTCATGGAGCGGTTCGGATGGTCGCTGGGTCAGTCGGTGACACTCCAGGGCACAATCCTCCCCGGCGACTGGGAGTTCACAATACGGGCCGTGTATGTGCCCAACCCTGCGAGCTATGGCGATCAGCTCTTCTTCTTCCACTACGACTACCTGTACGAGGGCTCCAACCAGCAGATGAGTCCGGGATGGTATGCTCTTCAGCTCGCGGACCCAACTTCGGCACCCGAGGTCATCAACCGAATCGACCTGCTGTACGAGAACTCTACCGCCCCGACCAAGACTGAGACCGAGCGTGCGTTCCAGACCGGGTTCGTGACCATGTGGGGCAACATTGGGTTCTTGGTACAGGCGATCGGAACTGCGGTCTTCTTCGCTATTCTGCTCGTGTCGGCCAACACGATGATGATGGCGGGTAGGGAGCGAATCGGTGAGAATGCCGTCCTAAAGACGCTCGGATTTCCGGATGGGCTGCTATTCGTGCTCGTCCTTGTCGAAGCCGTGGCGATCACTCTGCTTGGGGGTGCCTTGGGTGTGTTTGGGGCTCAGGCACTGTTCGGCCCCTCGAACCCGATGACCACTTTCATACCTGGCTTCATGGTCGAATCGAGTACGGTTGTGCTGGGATTGAGCATAGCGTTTGTGCTTGGCCTGGTTAGTGGCTTCGTACCGGCGTTCCAGGCTATGCGCCTGTCTGTGGTCCAATCACTTCGGCGCGTGGCGTAGGAGGGCATCGTGAAGATCCCGATCTTGTATAACCTGCGAAGCCTCAAAGAACGTCCCGTCTCAACCCTGACCACCGCGGCGGGAATGGCGCTCGTAGTTGCCGTATTCGTCGCGATGATGGCTCTGTCCAACGGGTTCCGGGCGGCGATGGTCAGGACTGGCTCGTCAGACAATGCGTTCGTGCTGAGGAGAGGAGCCACAGCGGAGATGTACAGCGGCATCGGTCGCAGCGGAGTGAGTATGGTTGCGGGGATGCCGTTTGTCGCCCGCGACTCCGACAACATGCCGCTCGTGAGTCCCGAGATCTTCGTGGTACTTGGGCTTCGGAGGCTGAATGGCGGCTTGGCGAACGTAGTGGTGCGCGGCGTCGGTGCTCGCGTCTTACAGGTTCGCAATAACATAGAGATCATAGAGGGGCGCTCGTTCCGACCGGGCACTGCCGAGATCATCATCGGAGAGGCGATCATTGACCGATTTCCCAACACCGCGGTTGGTGACACG
>JBDGYW010000397.1:0-6890 GCA_039588935.1 Gemmatimonadota bacterium
ACAACCATCCTCTTAGCGCGCCTTTCATACTCCTCCCTGCCGATGGGTTACGCTCCACAGCGAAGATGAAAGTTGGGTGAATCGTCCGCTAGAGCGTTTTTGGGGCACCATATGTCGGAATTGGGACATTCGTCGGGGATCGAGGCGCTAGAATGGCGTCTAAGCCCCGATCGTCTCCGGGAATGATAGATGATGTTGGGCAACTGCTCGAGTGACTCTCACGCGCGGAGGGCGGGCGAAGACGGTGGGTCAGACAAACCCCCGAGCGCCGCGTGACGGCCGCCGGAAACAATCCCCATAGCGCACCGCGGTTCAGTCCAACAGATTGTATCCAGAATGCTCCAACCACACGGGCTAGTCTACTTCCCTCGCGCTCATCGACCAACCCAGGAACGTCGTCACATCAGGTGAGCACTCCGGATACAATCCTATTTGTTAGGCGTCACTGCTTTGATCTTGTGGTAGGTCGACGGGCTTGGGTT
Organism: Gemmatimonadota bacterium; assembly: GCA_039588935.1. Classification (GTDB taxonomy): domain Bacteria; phylum Gemmatimonadota; class Gemmatimonadetes; order Gemmatimonadales; family GWC2-71-9; genus JBDGYW01. The sequence goes on from JBDGYW010000397.1 coordinate 483, forward strand.
CATCTGGTTTGATACCCAATACGCTGGTGTTGAAGAACAGCATGTGGCCGCAATTGCCGCACACAAAGCTCACCTGCGGTACTCCTTGATGATACAAGAAGCGTGTGGTATGAAGATCATACCCAATTGGCAGCGTTGCTAGGTCAAGTATTGTCCATGTCCATTTGCCAAAGCCGCATGCGGTGCAGCGCATCTGACCGCACTTTTCCGCAATCCATGCAGTGATGCGTTCTTGATCTTCCTGTGAAAGTGTCATATTCGACCTAGCCTCTTTAACAAAGGGTGGAAACCACTATCGAAACGGTTTGCTATGTGCTCGGACGGATTACTGCGATGAGCAGCCGCCCATGCATCAAACTCAGACTTGCCTCCGACAAAGAGCAAAACGGCCGGCGTGGACGCCAGAGGCTCCCAGATATGGCAGTCCTCCGGCCACGGCCTGACACCTATGCAGATCACAGCAGCGGCGCTGGCTACCGAAGCTGCCCAGGTTTCTTGAACTCCACTGATCACTGAAGGCGACACGTTGAACGGCTTGCCCTTCATATACAACGACATTACAGGTGCTAAGACCGTTTCTACAAGACAATGCTCAATCACACGATTGCTATCCAGATGTGCTTGAAGGCCCTCGTTCCAAGTGACGCCTGTGCCGTACGTAACTCCCGTGCCAGCCTGCAGGCCGAGGGCAAAGAAGTTGCAGGATCCGTGGAGCTTCCAAACGGGGACGCGATCATCGATTGTGTCATGGAAATAGTTGATCGCCAGACCGTGCTCGATAAGTGAGAACTCCAAGACGCACTCGTAGTTCAGCGTGCTGAACGCAACTCGCTCGATCGCCGCGCTCTCTTTTAGGTGTTGGATTAAGCGGCAGTAGAGTGTGGATTTGGCAAACGGTCTGAATTGTATGAAGTAGATGGCCAGCTCCCTCATAAGCTGTGGAATCGCAGAGCCATGCCGCTCGTACAAAAGCGCCATACCGCTTTCGAAGTTCCCTCCCGCAAATGCACTCTTGATATCAACCGGCAGAGATCCCCACGAACTCGGGTACAGATCTCCAAGCGCGGAGTAGAGTCCGACTCCCAGAGGCGGTTGCTCCGGTAAAGTGGAGCCCGCACCGAAGCTTGCGCCAGCTCCAAAGAAGAAGAGGATATCGCGCATTTCTACCAGCGTTTACGCCTATCGCATGTTGCGAGCGCGCCCCGAGCTGCTAGCATCGGCTGCATGTTCATCTCCCTTCTCCACCGGCGGACCGTGGTGTCAAAGCCGTTGCCTCGCCTCTGCCACGAACTCAGGGCAGCAACCCGACACATCTACGTCCCAATGATCCAGCCCGGTGTCACGGACATGAACGACTGCGCGTCCCCCGTGGTCAGGACACCTAAGCCTTTTGAGCATATTGTCATACTGCAGTGCCATCGCGGTGAGCAGCATGCTCACGACCTGATCCTCGACCTTGTCCAAGTCCACGCTCTTCCCATCGATCTCAAAGTGGATGTAGGTCATTCGGCGATCTCCTCAGCTCCTGCGAACATCGCCTTGTGGTTCGATTGCCGGCATTGAGCGCAAGACGTTAGGAGGTTCCGCCAGGCGTGCAATTATACCGCGCTGGAAGTCTGGCAGACTTGGACGAACATTTTCGTCTGCCGTAGTCCCGTGGCTCTGCGCCCCGCCTCTCGACGAGTATGCTCTGAGACAGCGACCGAGAAAGCCCAGAGGCCCTCGACGGCAACGTACCAAGCAACTCGATTGGAGTCAGTGACTTCAGTCACCGTCCGCGAATCGGTTCGCGACGGCTTACCAGCCCGCGAGTCAAGCGGCATCTCCGCGGGTGCGCGGAAGATGTGCACGCAACCAATTCGCGCCCCCGCCAGTGCGTTTTCGGGGCAGCGACTGTCGGAATTGGGACATTCGTTGAGAACTCAGCCCCCCCGAGCACGCGGAGAGGGCGCAGGCTAGACTGCACCGACGGATGGACTCACTCCCTCGATGATCAGTAGCAGCGGTAGACCGAGGTATTTCTCCGCCCACGGTATGTCCTCAACAAGTCCGTCATCGACGCGATACTCACTGTACTTAACATCGCGAAATCCAGCGTCATGGATATGAGATACGTAGTCGTCCATGGTGTGCGGTTCGGCACCGAGACGATACTCTCGTCCACCCACCTCGAAGTTCGCTTCAATGCCAACAGCAGCCATCTCCGGATGGAAGGCAGAAAAGACTAGGCGCCCACCACGCCGAACAACCGCACACGCCTCAGTGAAGAGCATTCTCAGGTTGGTCAGGTGCTCCGAGACTAGGCTGCACACAAACACATCGAAAACTCCGCGGCCAACGGGAAGTCCCTGATTCAGATCAGCCTGGGCGAGTGGTACCCCTGGGACCCTCCGTTGCGCAACCCGGAGCATCTCCCTGGACAAGTCGACACCGATGGGTAGGCTGCCAGCGCGAAGGAAGCCATGCAAATGGGCACCGGTTCCACATCCTGCGTCGAGAACCCGCTCGGCATGTTGGACTTGAACACAATTCAGCGTATGCCGACGATCAAGTGCAACCAGAGGATTCGGAGTGTCATCATAGAACTCCGCCCACCGATCATATCCCTCACGCACACCAGGTCTCGAAACCCTCTTTTGCATCATATGGCCCGTTCCCAACCCTCCCATACGACACTGCGATATAGCTGTTTCACTGGCCAACGACCTTCCTCTTCAATCACGCGCTCGCAGCTTTATGCGGGTGCAACATGACTGCCTACCACGGAACGTCGGCGCTATATCTTCCAAACACCGCCTCCGTATTGGAATCCGTCTTCATCACGACGTTCAAGTGCGCGGAGGGGATCGGGACGTACCGGCTCGGTTCGCTCTTCCACCGGATCTCTCCAAAGGGCTCGAAGCTACCAGGCGCGACTGCGACGTGCGGATCCCAATGATGGAACACCAGACAGTGCAAACGTCTGCCCAAAGCATCGCGTTTGAGTGTGTCGAACCAGTCGCATCCGATGACCGCCGACATATTACGGTGTGCGGTTCCGCGCCCCGGCGAGCAGAGGAGACCGTGTCGGCCCACGCTGTTGTGCCAAGCCTCACTCGTGGCCCCATCCGCTTGAATCTCTGCTACGGTCGAGCCGTAGAGAGCGGTTTGTAGATCATGGTGGTCTACATCGTGTCCGCCGAAGACAACAAACACCAACAGTGGCATGCGCGAGGTGTTGTACTTGGCAGCCTTGGAGGCGACGGCGTCAGCGATCTTCTTGTTCGCCTCACCTCGGTCGACGTAACCGTTGAGACCACCGAATCGCCGCAGAGTGCTGACGGGCCGGTTGGTGACGAAGACATCCGCGACAAACGCAACACCACCAGCCCGTAGTTGGAGGTCCGGCGTCAATCCGCCTATGTCAGGCTCGAAGTCCGGCTCTAGGCGCAGTAGGTGACAGACTTCGTGGATTAGCAACTCGCCCGTTACTGAATCAACTTCCGCGATATCACCCGACTGAATGCGAGCAACCACACGCCCCTGCTTGGCAGGCGATAGCCGCGCAAAGGATCGGTCGAGGAAGGCCATGGATTCCACACCCGTACTATCTGGGTCAGCGAGCCAAGTGGCAAGGTTGGACACCGCACCTGATTGCCGGATTGCGTCGGCCAGGTTCATAAGAAGTCAAAGGTATACAACTCTGTATCATGTTGCCCAACGACCCTGCTTATAACCTGCTGTTTCACAACGCAAACATGCTGTCATGTGTTGGTGCACGCCAGTGCGCTCATGGGGCACGAGGGTGCGCTGGTGGGACATTTGTCCTCGGCCAAACCCGAGATCCTGAAATGTCCGGACACCAAACTTGGTGAGTGCCTCGAAGACAAGAAGAAGGCGCCCTTCCATAGAAGGGCGCCTTGGCCAAGCCCTGCCTTGCCTCACTGCCTTGGCCAGTCAGTAGGCGAGGCACGCCGGGCCAGCTTTATGGGCATACTGTTGGCCGCTTTGGACTTACCGCCGCGATGGCGAGCCGTGGCTCTCTCTCTCAACGGTTGTCACTGTTCGACGTAATAGGCAATCTAGAACGGGCACGGTAGACGTCAAGTAACAGCGGAAACGGAGCTAGAATCGCTTCTAAGCCCCGATCGTCTCCGGGAATGAGTGTGTGTTGGCCAACCGCTCGAGCGGTTCTCACGCGGCGAAGACGTGCGTGGAGGGTGGGTTACCGTCCTTTGATACGAAAAGGCTGTATGAGTTGGCCTTGGGCGGGCGCCACGAAGTCGCACCAGCTACCAGGGGCGATTGCCGGATGGCGGTCGTTTCCTCCATGAGGAGCCTGACAGATCGCCGGCCGATGCAAACCCAGGCTGGTCAGAACGGGGCTGCACCCACTGAAGACGACGCACAACAGAACTGGTAACAGTACTCGACGCATGAGCCGCTCACAGTGAAGGGATACTCCAAGATACCCTAGCAGTGGCAAGATGTTGCCCATGGTCAACAACGGTCCAGTCTGTGCGTGAGGGGATGAGGGCCGTCTTGGATTGGTGGGCGTGATCACGCCCAGAGTGATTCACTACGGGTTGATGGTCGTCGTGCTGATTGCGAGTGTAATAGCAATCGCGAGGACAATAACGAGAGCAAGTGAGGAATCAGCCGTACCCCAACCGCTCGGCCAACGCGAGCGCCCGCTCGGCGTCCGCCGTCAGCTTCTTGACTGGTTTCGCTTCGGACCATGCATTGGCGTAATACTCGAGCGAACCATAGTCTATTGGCAGCGTGGCGCGACGTGTCTTGTCGCCCGTGACGGCATCGATCGTCATACCGGTGGGCTTGTCGTTGTCCAGGTTGAGCGTGACGGTGTAGGAGGTGCCGTCGTCTTCCCAGGTAGCCAGCGTCTTCGGGTCAGCCATTCAGCGGCCAGTGCCGCGTTGCTTAGTCATCGGTCGGGCTCGTCTTCGAAAAGCTCTGGGTGCTCGACTTGATAACGCTTGACGAACATCTTGAGTTCCTCTGGGAGTCGGGGCCACACCTCTTTCAACGTCTCGTTGTCATCCTTGTAGTATTCCATTAACTGGTCCAATAGCCCCGCGTCTCGGGTCTCCGCCTCCTTAAGGTCCTTAAACCTAGCCACACGGGCTTTCATATCGGCGGCTGTATCGTTGGGGGAGCAGTGCTTCAAGACGAAATCCACCATCTCGGGGTCGCCCTTCCACACCCGCCGCACGGCGTCCTTTTGGGATTCAGACCAAGTGCTCTCGTCTGTCATTCGTCCCGCCGTTCGATCAGCGCGGCCGGGTGGAGGTCAACGAAGAGGCCCTGAACCGGTGAAGAGCACGCGGGAGACTGAATGCTGGCCGCCGGCTACCTGAATATCCCCTGAGCGGCCATCCTCAAGCACCAATCGGTAGAACCCCTGTAGGTCCAGATCGCATGGCCCGCTCGGCAGAGAGAAACCACCTTCCCACGTCCCCTGTCCTGCCGGATCCGCAGTCACGTTCAGGGACACTTCAACATCGTTCAGAATCACGTTGTCCCCGTCCGAGATGCTGCCTCTGATGCGCTCCATGATTACTCCCCCTTCTTCACGATCAGGTACCCCGGATCGCAGCCATATATCTCAGAGGTTCGGGCAGTCACAGCCCTCCCCGCCGAGAATAATGCGGCAAAGATACGGCCACGATCAGGAGGCGGTAAGAGGAGGGCCTCGAGGGGCCGGGAGAGCGGCCCTTAATCGTTGCATGAGGGACGGTACCCGGTCGTACTCCCAGTACAGCCTTTCTCCTCTAGACCTATTCCTGGACGGCTTTCGATTGGCAGGTGCTTGGTGTGGATACAAACACGACACCCGCCATTCTGTGACCTCACTCACTGCGGTTCAGACGGAGGCAGCGTATCCTCCTTCATTAACACCACCTGGGGAATCGCTAAGATGGCATCTGAGCAATGGGCACGTCTGCGCAAGGATTCGGGCTGTGGGCTACGCCGAGGTGCGTGGTACAGTGTCCTCAGTGCAGAACCGGACAACGTGGTACTCGCGGTGCATCGGGATGAGATACCCGTTTCACGAGACCTCCTGGAATTCACGAGCACTCGGCCAGCGAAGTGGACCTTGGTCATACACAGCCGCAGCTTCCTCTCGTTTCTGGTCAGATGGGGCAGGCGTTATGCTGTTTGTCCAAACTGCTGCCAACGCCAAGTGCCGACGGGCCAACCGAGGACATTGCAGTGCGAGAGATGCAATGGGCTGTTCGAAGTTGCGTGGGATGAACCCCTCAACGTGGGCGGTTCGGGCTCACAGTATCACAGTAGTCGTCAGGAACCGGGCGGTGCAGCTGCGTAAAACAGGGCGGCTGCTCGAGCTGTCTGGAGTTGAAAGGCAGGACCGGCGAAGAGCCGAGGCGGAACAGGGTCACATGGCGCATC
>JBDGYW010000398.1:0-8214 GCA_039588935.1 Gemmatimonadota bacterium
GGCCCTTGTTGGGAATGTGGCTTGTAAGCCGAGCGAGGAACTCGAGGGCATCGGTAGTCTCGCTGCCCGCGGTAGGGCCGGTGGGCTTGTCCGAGTGGTAGGTGACTGAGCTTTACTGCTCGTCGTACTCCATGCGGCCGAGGGCAATGGTGATTACGCCGCTAATGCGTCCGCATTAGCGGGCACTGTAGCGGGCGAGCCGGACGGTGAACTCCTTGTCGTCAGCCGCGGCCCAGACGGCGTCGTGCACATGGAATCCCGAGTGCGGCCGTTTGAGCATCCCTTGAGCCGTCTCGATGTCCATCAGCTCACGCTTAACGAACATCGCGAGCACCGCGCGGCGGAAGGCCTCGGTGAGAGTGGCGACATCATGGAGCGGCAAATGGACGAAAGTGCCGTCTGGCCGAAAACCGCCGTCGGTGACAAGCAGGTGCAAATGGGGGTGCCAGTTCGCGAGGGAGCCGTGGGTCTGGATCGATGAGACTATGCCGACCGAGAGCTCTTTCTCACCGACAGTGGCCCGAATGAATGAGGTGACGGTGCGGGCGGCGACGCGCGAGAGTTCGCCGAGGAGCTTACGATCGTATGGAGTGACGACGGAGCCCAGCAGGTTCGCCGACGCAGTTCCACTCGAGGCGGTACTATCAACTTGAGCTGGTTCTTGTCCGCTTAGACGTCTTGCCGAGACAACAAAATCCCTAATTGCGGGGCTTTCCTGTCCTACGAGTCACGCGTCTTGCCGTGAATTTCAATCAAGTTGACAAAGCCGATGGGCGCGCAACCGGCGCTAGCGGAAAATTAAACAGCGGAACTCGATTACCGATGACAGATCACCATGCATGATTCGAGCGCTAATTGCTTCAGCACTCCCTGGCGAGGATCCAATTTGACATCAGCTCGAGAAACCCGGGGACGAACTCCTCTCCGAGAGTACCGTACTCGGAGGGACTGCCAGTCTTCGCGCACTGGAACACGTGATTCGCCGTGGGGAATGTCCTGACAGAAAAATCGTCGTTACCGCCCCTTACCAGTGCGTTGACCATCGCCGCACGGTTCATTTCCAGCGCGACCTGCAGGTCGAGCCCGCCGAATATCAGCAGCGCGGGGCAGTTCACTGATTCCAGAATGGGTTGAGGATCGTGATCGAGAAACGACCGGAACCAGGGGCTGATGAAGAAGGCCAGTGAGCAGTCGGCAGCGGGATCATCATCCGTACCACAATCAGCACTACCGCTCGTGGTACCGTCCGAATCGCGATTTGTATCGCCTTCGTTATCAACGTGCCTCTCGGCCGATGTTCTTTCTTCCTCTTCAGACCCCGGCGCCGTTTGCTGCCGAACCAACTTCACGACAGCGGGCTTGAGCTCGGCCCGGCTGGCTCCAGCACGAACGAGCTTCACAATGTGTTTCACAGATCGAAGGCGATCCTCGACCTCATCTCCTGTTGCCCCATCCACCTTGGCGAGGAGCCCGGTCTGAGCCAGAAAATTCTCCCCGCCGGTATTGCCCATGCCTGCGACGCAGATGATGAATGCCACATCTTCTGATCGTGCATCGCACATGGGAGCGACAATTCCCCCCTGGCTGTGCCCACAGAGTCCGATCCGGTGCGGATCGACATCGCTCCGGGCCTTCAGGAGGCCAAAGGCCGCCAGGGCATCTCCGGCAACGTCTGAAAGCGTGTACTCAAACGCAGCACCGGTCGAACCTCCTACGCCCCTGGAGTCATATCGCAGCACCGCTATGCCGTTCCGTGCGAAATGATCCGCGATGATCACGAATGGTTTCATGCCGAACACCTCTTCATCGCGGTTAAGCGGCCCGGACCCCTGAAGCATGACGACCGCGGGGTGTCTGGCAGCCGAGTTCGGCAGTGTCAATGTTCCGGCGAGGGTGATCTCGCCATTGCGGAAAGTCACTTCCTCCTCGAAGTGGGGCATTGGCCACTCCTCTCATGCATGCTTGTCTACGAATCATTCTTCCAGATGTTCTGTAGGAGGATTCGGTGAACGTTCTTTCTCGTAATAGGCCGATGTATCCAGTCCTGGGGACAGGACCGCTTGGACCTGCAGCCCCGTCAGCAGGGCGAGGATGAATCCGGCAAAAGCCTCCGCATCGACGTTGACCTTGAACTCGCCCGCTGCGATTCCCTTGTCGATCAGCCGGCTGAGCCGGTCGAATACCGGCTCGTGCTGGGATTCCCAGATCCGGCGGTAATTCTCCCTCTTCAGGGCCTCGGACCACAGCGTGATGGCGGCGCGGGCATTCTGCACGCGGTCGGCCTCCGCCATCTCTTCGCCGTAGATCCGGAGCAGCTCCCCTACCGCCTCCCTGGATGTCTCTTTCCGGGAAGCTTGGTCGAGGAATTGCGCAGTGCCTTCCTGCCCGCAGCGATTAACCGCCTCCAGGATCTCGTCCTTACCCTTGAAGTAGCGGTAGATGACACCGGTGCTGGTATCCATCCGCCGCGCTATGTCGCGGACCGTGGTCTCACGGTACCCGTTCTCGGTGAAGCAGTCCCAAGCGGCAGCGATGATCTGGTTGCGCCTGAACTCGGCGTGTTCATCCGGCATTTTTGGGGACATGCGCATCTCCCGCACTAAGATAACAAATGTTATATAATATGAACGTATGTTGTGTTTTTGGTTTATCAAGCCGTCACGAGGTGTTGAGAACCTTGCACGCGAGTTGCACCTCCACCCGTTGGCATGCAAGGGTGCGACCCCTCATGCCGCGGCCGTGGATCGGGATAGAATCGCAAACGCTTGACGATCCACAAACTCGTTCAACAGCCCGGAGGGCTTCACCTGACGGTTCATCTACATCGACGCAGAAGAGTGGATACCCAATTTGACCGTCTTCATCGAGACCGTAGAGGCAACACGCCTCCCGTAGGCAGTATCAACTGGACGATTGTGTAGAGGCGGGAGAGAGCAGGTACTTTCGCGCTCGCTCACCCGGGTCCTTCATTGGGCTGCACGACACCCCCGCCGAGGGTGGGTCGCAATACGCAATAGGATTTTCCTTTCACCCCCACCAAGTATGCTGTCCCGCAATGCCCCGGTCCGGGGTCCGGTTGACGCTCGTGACCTCCCATATGTCGACTCGATCGCCCAGAAAGGGCGGGTCTCGGTTCACAATTAGAGCGGGCAGCGGGACACGGAGCGGTGATCGACACACCCGTGCAACCCAGTCATTCCCGTAGCGACGAACGCCCGGCGTTTTCGGTGTGTTTTTAAGCCGAAGCGGTGCTGGCTGGCGACTTCCAGCGTCTCGGCGGTGCGCGTTGGCGTCGGCGTGAGGCTTGGGTGCGGTGGAGGTGATCGAGGATGCGATCGATCGTCTTGGGTTCGGTTATGAACGCGACTATCCGCATCTCTTGACCGCATCGAGGACATGCGAGCGGGTCCACCTCTAGGATTTTCCGCAGCAGCTCTGCCCAGCGTCGTTTTGCCTCCCGTATGGCCTCTGGCTCAGGTTCTACAGTGACGATAGGGTGCTCCTCGTAATCCTCCTCGTTCTCGGCGGCTTTACGGCGCATACCCCTTTGGCGAGATGAGTAAAACCCATAGTAACGCTGCAGCACTTGGGGATATGGCTTGTGAGTCGTGCCAGGAACTCGAGCGCGTCGGTGGTCTCACTGCCCGCGGTTGGTCCTGTGGGCTTGTCGGAGTGGTAGGTGACTGCGCTGTCTTCTTGGCTGTACTCCATGCGGCCGAGTGCAACGGGATTTCGGGCGCAGTAGCGGGCGAGCCGGACGGTGAAGTCCTTATCGTCCGCCGCGGCCCAAACGGCGTCGTGGATGTGGAACCCCGAATGCGGCCAGGCGAGCATGCCTTGAGCCGTCTCGATGTCCATCAACTCACGCTTCGCGAACATCTTGAGCACGGCGCGCCGAAACGCCTCGGTGAGTGTCGCGACGTCGTGGAGTGTGGGGCTTTTCGTTTTCTGGGACCCCAATGCTGTGAGTGTGTTGTGGTGTTCTCGACCTTGGTTCCTACCCGGTTCGATCTTCCTCTGATCTGAGAACCGCTTCAACGAACGGCCTTAGGTTTGGCGCACTGACGGTTGCGGTGTCCCAAACAACGTCAATGTCTACAGTGAAATAGTCATGAACCAGCTTGTGGCGGATGCCGGTTATATCTGGCCAGGGTATGTCCGGGTGCGAAGTAGCAAATCCCTTTGAGATCTTGCCAGCTGCCTCGCCCAGCACGGTTATTCGACGCACGAACCCGTCTTGGATGAGAGGGTCTCGGTCGAACTCTTCTCGAGTCACTCGCGCCGCGTACTCCTCTAGGCGCTGAATCGCGTCCAGCATGTGACGGAGGTAAACGACGTCAGGCAGCGGCATCGTAGAGTACTGAGGCAGAAGAAATGACAGAGTCTCGGATGTATGTATCGAGCCCTGGCTCGGTTGTGAGATCGACTGGCCGCCCGAAGAGCTCTCCGAGAAGCCGCTCTAGGCGAACGAGTTCGACGAAGCCGGCGGGCCTTTCGAACTCCACGATGAGGTCAACATCGGAATCGGGGCGCTCCTCGCCACGGGCCGATGATCCGAAGATCCGGAGCCGGCGGACTCCATTGTCTCTGCAGAGCTCTCCGAGAGCGTCGTGGTCGAAGTCTACCATGACAGAGAATTTGGCTTCTTGAGTGGGTGAGGGTCAACTACTCGGTCACCCTACCACTGCGACGCTGACCTTGTGAAGCCTCGCCAATCCTCGATCTCTGCTGCATCTTATCACCGATGACTGACCAGCTCGAGCGTCTGAAGGCGGCGTTGGCCGACCGCTACGCGATTGAGCGTGAGCTTGGCGCTGGCGGTATGGCGACGGTCTACTTGGCCTACGACGTCAAGCACGACCGCAAGGTCGCTGTCAAAGTCTTCCGCCCTGAATTGGCAGCCGCGCTCGGCACCGAGCGGTTCTTCCGCGAGATCAAGATCACGGCGAACCTGAGTCATCCGCACATACTTCCGTTGCTCGACTCCGGTGGAGCAGATGGATTCTTGTATTACGTGATGCCCTTGATCGAAGGCGACTCGTTGCGCGGCAGGCTCAATCGCGACAAACAGCTTTCTGTAGACGAAGCGCTGAGAATCACGAGTCAGGTCGCGAGCGCACTCTCATATGCACATTCGCATGAGATCGTCCATCGCGACATCAAGCCGGAGAACATCCTGTTACAGGCGGGCGAGGTGGTCGTCGCCGACTTCGGGATCGCGTTAGCAGTGGATTCGGCAGGCGGCACACGTCTCACGGAAACGGGTTTCTCTCTGGGCACTCCTGCGTATATGAGCCCCGAGCAGGTGAGCGGCGAGCAGGAGATCGACGGGCGGAGTGACATCTATTCGCTGGCGTGTGTGCTGTACGAAATGCTTGCCGGCGATCCACCGTTCGTTGCATCGAGTCCGCGTGCGGTGTTGGCGAAGCACATGACCGATCCGGCTCCGCCAATAACGACAGTGCGGTCGATTGTACCTCTACCCGTTGCTGCTGTACTCACCAAGGCGCTCGGCAAGGCGCCGGCCGATCGGTTCGAATCGGCGAAGGCGTTTTCGGATGCGCTGCTTGCGTCGGAGGTGGATGACGAAGACGAGAAGAAGTCGATCGTGGTCCTTCCCTTCGACAACATGAGCCCCGATCCGGGCGACGCCTACTTCAGCGACGGATTGACGGAAGAGATCATCACACACCTCTCACACATCGAGTCTCTGCGTGTGATTTCGAGGAACTCGGCGATGGTGCTGAAGGGCACACAGAAGGACACGCGGACCATCGCAGCCGAGCTCGACGTTCAATACGTTCTCGAAGGGAGCGTCAGGAAGGCTGGGGACCGGCTTCGCATCACGGCCCAATTCATCGACGCAAGCTCAGATGCTCATGTTTGGGCAGAGACGTATGACGGGGTGCTGGAGGATGTTTTCGGGATGCAAGAACAGGTAGCATGCTCCATCGTGGACGCTCTCCAATTGGAGCTGCATCCGGGCGAGGAAGAACGGCTGACAGAGCGCCCGATCGAGGACCTCGGCGCATATGAATGCTATCTCAGGGCGCGCAATGAGATTGACCGCTACACGGTAGACGGTACCAGACGTGCCATTCAACACCTCGAGTCCGCCCTCGAGATCGTGGGTGGGAACGTGCTTCTCTTCGCAGGAATGGCCTATGCCCAGTATCAGCGGGCAAACCTCGGCATCGCTCAGGAAGATGCCATTACTCTTGCGGAAGAGTACGTCGCTAAGGCACTCGAGCTGAATCCAAGTTCCCCATATGCACTCGCCGTTAGTGGACTCCTGAAGTTCTCGTTCTGCGGAAAGCCCCAAGAGGCTGTCACCCTTCTGAAGCGTGCCCTATCTGCGAACCCGAACGAGCCACTGGCTCTGATGTATCTGGGGGGAGTTTACGCCATGATGGCTGGCAAGCCGTCTGCCGCCAGGCGGGTGCTGGATCGACTTGCGAAAGCTGATCCGCTTGGGATGATGACATTTTGGCTGCGTGGTGCAGTGCCGTTTTTTCAGGGGCATTTCCCCGAGGCTTCGGTCGAATGGCGAAAGATGTTCGAGTGCATGCCGGACAATCCGTTGCTCAAAGCCTGGGCTGCGCCGGCAGTCGCCTATGGTGGAGACCTTGAGGCTTCCCTTGATCTTCTGGCCGAACCGGACCTGCCAGAGGGCGACGATGTAGGCTCCCGCCTATGCCGCATCCAGAATTGTGCATTACAGGGCGACAGAGAGGGGGCGCTAAACGCTATCACGCCGGCGTTCTGCCAGACGGTGATCAGGGACGGGGGATGGGCATGGCTAACGGCAGCTCCTCTTGCCTTCGTCGGCGCTGCGGATGAAGCGCTTGAGTGGTTGGAGTACGCTGTCAGCCGAGGAGGGTTCATCAACTACCCGATGCTTGCAGAGCTCGATCCTTGGCTCGAGAACGTCCGTGGGGACGAACGCTTCAAGAAGTTGATGGTGCGGGTGAAGAAAGAATGGGAGGAGTTTGAGGTGTGACTACAGAATACCTCTCCCGCCCGTATTGTCAACTTAGTGAATCCCGGGTGAAGCCGCAGTAGGAGTCGACCCGGTTTGGTCAGCCACCCGTGGCCGCACTCCACTCTTTGAACGAACGGTCGCGTAACAACCGGTAGTTCGTCGCTCGCAGCAGATGCCGCCCTAGCCTGAAAAGGTTCTGCACCACCCCGTGAACCGACAGAAACCGCTGCGCCTGCCCTACAGACTTGAACCCTCGCATCTTTCGTTCTCGTTGTCGGGTCGGTTGATGCGAGACTTCAGCCCGATTGTTGGCATAGCGTCGCGTGTCGTGGGCCACGGAAGGCAAAACACTCCTGTGCGCTGCCGAGTAGCTCCTCAGCTTGTCCGTCACCAGCCGCCACGGTTCGCTTCCTTGCCCCTTCAGGAGTTTCCGAAAGAACCGTTTGGCCGCGTGAGCATTCCGATGCTTCTGAACGAGGATATCGATCACGTCACCATCCTGATCGACCGCACGCCAGAGATAGTGCCGCTTGCCTTGGATGTTCACGAAGACTTCGTCGAGGTGCCAAACATCTCCCAGACGACCTTGGCGACGTCGAAGGTTCCGCGCGTATTGCGGTCCGAACTTCCTACACCACTGCCGGATGGTCTCGTAGGAGACGAAAACTCCCCGCTTCGCCAGGAGCTCCTCCACATCGCGGAAGCTCAGGGAGAATCGATGGTACAGCCAAACGCCGTGGCTGATGATTTCACGAGGGAACCGGTAGCCGCGGTAGCCAATCGTTTTCGTTTTCATCCGCCAAGTCTCGCCGGCACCGGCTCAAGTTGACAATACCCTCTTGGGCGAAGCAGTCCATGTTCAGATGAACGAGCCCAACGCCACGATCGCGCAGATGTGTGTGCTTCACACTGTTTGCTTGCCACACACAACGTTATGCGGAAATGAAAGCCTGGTCAAGTGGTGACGCAGTGTAGCTCCGGAGTGTGCGGGAGCAGCGGTTGCTAGGAGCGCCGCCTCGCTTCAACCAGCAGGTTGAATGCCTCGAGCACGGTGTTGTGTCGGTTTTTTGGAATATGCGAGAAGACCCGCGTGAAGTACTTGTCTCGTTCTCTATGGATTCGATCCGCCGTCGCCGTCCCTTTGGGCGTGAGAACAAGCCTGGATATGCGCCTGTCCGACGGGTTTCCCTCGCGATCGACCAGACCCATTCCCACCAAAGTCTCGACAGTTC
>JBDGYW010000399.1:0-6243 GCA_039588935.1 Gemmatimonadota bacterium
TCAACTTCCGCATCGGTGACGTTTTTCCCCCCGATGATGCAGTGTCTCAATTCCTTACCGGCCTCTGCCTAGTCGTAAACGATGTCACACTCGTCATGCGGCACATGGACCGAATCAAGGAGACGCCGTCGGGCAAGTCGCGTATCAACACGTACTACCTCTACCTGACATGCGCGTTCTACCGAGAGGCGGCGCACTTTCTTCAGATGGGGCTCGACAATGAGGAAGTCGAGGATTTCCTGCGGTCACTCACACCCGCAGGCCAGGTTCACCTGAACACGGTCAGGTCTTCCTTCACACCCTGGGAGGACTCGTTTGTGCAGCGCAATCTCAAGCCGATTCGGGACGTGGTCTTCCACTACAAACCACTCTCCCTCGACCTGATCGCGCCCCATCTCGGGAAGGCGTCGGATGACGCTTCCTCGATCGAAATGGGCGGAGGGGTCTACCTGGACACGCGGTACGAGTTTGCTGACGCCGTCTTTGAGGAACGCGTCCTCGATGTTTGGGGACGGTCTGTCGAAGAACTCACCGCGGTCCTCAAGGAGATCGCTAGGCTGGTTGTCGCCCTCACCTATTTTGCTCACGAAGCCTTGACGATTCATCTGGATCAGGTGGCGCCAGAAGTGTTCGAGGTCGAGGGCGGCCACTAGCGTCCAGCGGCGTTCGGGGCTCTGGCTTTGTGGTATCGTTGCACCTTGCGGCCCCACGTACCTCGCTCCATGATCGATGTGCAGTGCCATGGGTGGCCCAGTTGGGACCCGTCGTGGTGCTGCGCCCCGTAGGACGCCCGCCCGACGACGAGACAACAGATTCCGTAATGCAATGAACCGGCGACCTGGGAACTTGAAACGAGGAGCCTATGAGGCGTTCATGCGGACGCCGAAGTGGACCGAGCTGAAGAAGCAGGTCTTTTCCAGGGCTGGCGGGGTCTGTGAGAGATGCCACGTCGCCCAAGCAGTACACTGCCTGCACGTTGTATGGGATCGTTTTGGCGGCTCCGAGCAGTTAGAGGACCTCATGGCAGTGTGCCGAGCGTGCTACTTGTCCAGCCAACCATGGTTTCGTGAGCAACAACGTGAGAAGAAGAGGCAACAGGACGAGCAAAAGAGACAAGAAGCTGTGACTCCCGCCGGACACAGCTATTCTGAAACCGACGGTCTCGTGTGGGCCTTGGGTTCTTACGTGGAACGGAAAGGGAGAGAGACCGACCGCGTTTATCGACTGGGGTGATGGAGATGCACCTCGGTAGCTTCGTGCTTGGTGTGGTCCAGTTGACGTCGTCGGACAACTCAATCGGATAAGTCTATGACAATCGTATTCAACAGGGCAGGCGGTGCCGTGACCCAGCGAAAGCAAGATAGGCGCACCCCGATGCAGACCTTCCTGGACAGCAAGCCGCTGGCCGAGGAGAAACGGATCGCGTAGCTGGCAAACCCGGAGGGGGGAACTGTCAACTCAAGTCGTAGCTATTGCACATGATGAGAGGGAAGCGGTGCATGGGTACCTCTCTTTTGAAATAGCCCCAGTCCTCGACGCATGTTACACGCTGAGATGCCTGGTGTTCAATTCAACCCACGCTGGATAAACTTGCTCGGCATGGTATTACGCCGCAACAAGCCTACGGATCCCGGGCGTGGTTTGGTGAACATACTTTAATGTATCCTCCGGCCACTTGATAGCATCTTGATAGATGAACGGTGGAATGCCCCCGCTAACAACAGCTGGGGTCGAGTCCACCGTCTGATATGCTAGGCCGCTTCCTTCCAGCCGCCATCCCCATGGCGCGCTTGAGTGGCCCGAAGACCAGGAACAACGGCCCACTACGTCAAGTTGTTGTGCCGTTGAGGGCTTTCTCTTTCTTTCTCTCTCTCTCTCTCCCTCTCCCCTCTTCCTCTCCCTCTCTCTCTCTACATGGGAGGCTAGCGAAGTGATTCTTGCGATCCTCGACCGCCAGGCATCACCAATCCACAAAATGCCCGATGCGCTTGTAACCCGTGTGCTCTGTTCCTCTCCGGGGGAACTGATCGCCAAATTCTCGGCCGGATCGTGCGATGCGGTTGTCCTTAGCAGATGCGAGGAACCAGGCATCGTGGCCGATCAGCTGGCAGCGCACTGTTCCGATCGTCCCACGGCTACCATCTGGACACCCGCATCCGACGGCGACCACTGGATCGCCACCGCGAGCGGCGACTCAGTTTCAGGTGCATTTGTCACAGGGGGCCTCATTCGGATTCCCCCCAGCGGACTCGCTGCGCGCCGCGTCTGGCTGACAGCTTGGGCAAGACAGATTTCCATGACCTTGGAGCAAGATGGGGCTTCGCTCGAAGGCTCAGAACTCGCTAGGCGCCTTCTCCTTGCTTCACTGGAAACCCGCTCAGTCGTGGAATTAGCCGCATCCTTGCACACAACTCCCCGGGCCTTGCGAGCACGATTGGTCCGACTTCGATTGTCCGGTCCCCGCCGCTTCCAAATGGCTGCAACCTACTTTCTACTATGGGAACGCCTGCGGTCCAATAGCATCCCTCTTGAGCAAGCCGCCCTTTCCTTGGGCTACTCGACGCTCTCAGCTCTTGATCATTCGGTTAGGCGTACGCTCGGCTATCAGCCACGTGATCTGCGATCAATCTCAGAGCGACATCTGACTTTGCTATTACAGGACATGCTTAGCAGGCGGGGGAACGGATCACGCCAATGTCCAAAAGAATCAAGTTGAGCACAAATATCGTTAAGTCCATTGAGATCTGGCAGTATACCGTTAGCCCATTCAGGTGGTTATCCGATTGGTTTGGTATGTAGGTGGCCACGAATCGATTGTGGTCGTTCGCTTCTGGATGAGAGCTTTTGTCGAAAGTTGTGGATTTGAGGAATGAGAAAGGCGGCGTATCCTTTCGTGTAAGGAAATAGACACGAATCCCGGCGAGTTCCGGGAGAAAGGACACGCCACCCGACGCTAAGAATAGTCGATGATGGCCCAAGTGGCAAAGAGCACGGATTGTCCACCGACTTGGACGAGCTCCCGAGAGAAGGGACACGGCAGATACGGCAGTAACCCGCACAGCGGGTTTGCCATGCTGACAGTATTTCGGTGTGTCTTCGAGATCATTTGATCTCTTGCGCTGCTGTTGACTTGAATTACATGCTAGCCGGTGCCGGACGAACCGGTGATGGGCTGCAATCCTACTTGTGACCCACCTTGACGTCCGACGTACGGCGCGAGCAGTACGTCAGGAGAAGGAATTTTGCCTCATGATGTCGTGGAAACAGTCATTTCCCGTGCAGGTGAGTCGAGCCGTCCTTTTGACAACAGCTGTGTTGATGATGTGTGTAGGGGGAATCACCGGCCAGACGGTAACGATAATCGACTCGGTCATCACTTGCCAGGAATGTGAAATACGACTTCTGCCGATTGCCACTATCGGCGAGTCGAACGAGCACGATAGCCTGATCGTGAAAGAGTCACATTTCGCGATGGATAGCCACGGTCGATTCTATGTGGCACCAACAGGTCGGGCAGGGCAGGTGATAATCTTCGATCGAAACGCGAATCTTGTGGACGTGTTGGGCGTACGGGGCGATGGCATTGGGTCGTTCGAGCAAATAAGTCGGCTTGTAGTTGGGCCGGGCGACACCGTCCACATATTTGATCCGGGCAACATGCAGTTCACGGTCTTATCCCCGGAGCACGAAGTTGTCCGCGTCGCTCCATTGATCGGCAGTCCCTACGACGTCATTGTATACGCCAACGGTCATGCTGTGTTTCAAACACTGGTGTGGTCGGCGGAGCTCGCTGGGCTGCCCAACCACCTGGTGAATGAGAGGGGACAGGTCCTCTTATCGTTCGGGGCCAGTACCGGGAACTTTGACGGCCGTGATGTAATGGCGCGATTCAGAGCCATCGCAAAGGCCGATTCGGGCCAGGTTTGGTCTGCTTATCATAACCGCTACGATGTGGAGCTATGGGATCCAGAGGGGCAAATTATGTCGCGGTTGGTGCGGAGGCCCAGCTGGTTTATACCGTGGCACCAGTATGAGCCTCTAAGGCCAACGCTTCGCAGCATCCGGCAAGATGAGCAGGGCCTTCTGTGGGTACTGATTACGGTACCAGATTCCACCGCAGTTCGGAGGGTTCGTGACCACGACACCATAACACCTGTCAGCGCCTGGGACGATCAATGGGACACCGTCATCGAGGTGATAAACCCGCGCACGGGAGCGTTAATCGCATCGACACGATTGCCGACGTTGGTCACGCGATTCGTCGGTGATGTAGTGTACAGCCATCGCCAGAAAGGGGACGGAACGCTTGTGCTAGATATATGGCGGGCGCACCTCGCAAGATCTCAGAGGAGGTAATGGCAACCGCCGTGCTGTTGCGAGGATGTGCCGTGAACGACGACGCGAGTGTACTGCAACATCTCGCGGTCCGCATCCACCTCAGCCAGGCGGACACCTTGATATTTATTGGTCACGCGATTCATCTGTGATATCGTGTACAGCATCGAGGGCGGACGGAACACTTGCGCTAGACATATGGCGGACGCACGTCATAAGTTTCTTCAAGGAGGATGGAAGATGATACCGGAGTATTACAGAAAGCTCGTATTTGGAATTGTCGCGGGTGCGGTTGTGCTTGTTGTTGATCCGGTCGTTGCGGATGATGGTGCGGCTGGTGTCGCAATTGCGCGGCCGACCAATGTTGAAGGAGTGGTGAACACATCGCCAGTCGTCTTCTGTCTCGGTTGTGACGAGGACTACATTGGGCCCCAATTGAGCCACCGGTTCCCCTTGTTCGGGCCACCGTGGCCCCACGCTTGTGGGTGGCATGGTTGCCACTGGGGCTGGAGTCCGAATTCGTGTGACTGGTGGCATTTCTCCTGTGCAGAGGGAGAAGATTTCGCCTCGGCCGAGGAGTTTAGCAGATTCGTCGATAAAGCACACGTGGCCTTCCTCGAATCTTCTGGTGCCGAGATCCAAAAGCTGTTGGCTGAACACCCTGCAGTTTTGGTATTCAACACCGACCGCAAATCTGTTCAAATCAAGGGCTGTGGCGGAAGAGTGATCGCTAATTATGGCCTCAGCGAGGCTCAGGTGACGTTCTTGACTGAGTAGTGGAGGTCGTGTTTTCAGACGTGCGTCCAGCCTCTTCGGTCTCTCTAGTCGAGATTCGCTGCAATTATTGGGAATTGACGGCTATAGCGAACTTAAGGGTGTAACCCAAGCCAGGGGACAGGAGAGTGAATTACCGGATCGGCCTTCTCTCAGGCGTTCTGTGGATGACCGCCGTGCTTGTTCCAGGATGCGCGGTAGATGACGAGGCGAGCGTCCTACAAGATCCACCGGTCCGAATTCGCCTTAGCCAGGCGGGACTTGACATTCCGAGCAGTGGTGCCGGCGATAGCTACTTCATGTTTGAAGTGGCCGGAGCCGCGAGACTTACTGACGGTAAGGTGGTTGTTGCCAATCACGGTACGAAAGAGTTGTTGTTTTTCGATTCAACAGCAACTCTAATCAGAAGATTCGGGCGCTCCGGCGACGGACCTGGTGAATTCCGGGATATCCGAAGCCTGTGGATGAATTCGGACACTCTTCTGGTTTACGACTTGAGGCATCGACGCACGACAGTGGTCGATTCCGCCGGAGTCTTGCTTCGGACGCTTGGTTTCGCTCCGGCGCCCTCCGGTGCAACAGCTTATCCTATTGGAATGTTTGACGATGGAAGTTATTTGGTACAGGCAGCTACTCAATCGGACCCGCCGCAGCCAGACCAGGACAGAGCAGTGTGGTCGGACGCACAACTCCTACGGTATGATTCTGACGGTGGTGTCAAATCGATCTTGGGAGTATTTCGTTACCAGCAAGCGCAATTGTACCAGTACAACGGTGAACCATACGTCCGCCGGCCGTTGTTCGGAGTGAGTGTGCAGTACGTGGCGAGAGGAAATCGGCTGTATGTGGCCGCAAGTGATCGGTTCGAAGTCAAGGTCTACTCCGCCGAGGGTGAACTGGAAAGAGTTCTTGCCAAAGTATCTCTGCGAGGCAAAGTCACAGCTGAGATTGTGGCACGTGTGCGTGAAGCTCATTTATCGAAGCTGGCTTCGGAAAACGAGCGCCGTCGGATGAGGGCTGCGTTTCGTGCCCTGTCAATGCCTTCCACCTTGCCGGCGCTTGACGTGTCACAACCAAACAGGCGGTTTCTCAAGGTCTCTGAAGGTGGTCTTGTGTGGGTGCGGGAATATGCCT
>JBDGYW010000400.1:0-6231 GCA_039588935.1 Gemmatimonadota bacterium
CCACATGGTCGAGCATCTTCCACTTGAATGACCGCAGGTGCGAGTAGCACACATGACCATACCGAACACGGGTGCGGTCTATTAAGGGGCGGGAATAACATCCGGGTTTTGTCATCAGCCCGCCCGTCCACACCACATGGTCGCTGTACGCCATCTCGACCGCTGAGTTACGGTACGCCCTCACCATCTTCTTTATGGCGTCCGAGCCGCACAACCAATCGTCGCCATCAACCCAGAACACTATGTCCTCCGGGTCGGGCTTACAGTTCTGGCGGATGAAGTTAATGCCCGTCATGAACGAGCCAACCGCCGATGCGCCGTTCGCGGCGTGACGCATCACGTACTGGTGAGGGAAAGAAAGATCGTCCTCCCGAAGTCGCTCCCATGTGCCATCGTTTGAGCAGTCATCAACGATAATATGGGTGAGGTCGGGGTAGGCCGGGAGTTGGTCGGCTACCGAGAGGACGCTGGCTTTAATGTAACGCTTGCAGTTGTACGCCGGAGTAACTACGTAGGCGCGGGGTTTGTCGGGGAACTCTATGGCGGTGGATGTCTCTGCGCTCACCTTCAACGCCTTGGCGTCCGCCTTCATGCCGCTACACATACTGCCGCTCCCCAACACACTGACCGTGGTAAACCTCACGCTCAATATCTGAAACTATGTTGGTTAACACCTCAAGCTGATTGTGGAAGTTGTACTTCTCAGCAATCGCCCGCCGGTTGGCGTCTGCTACGGCCAACTTATCGTCTATGTTGGCGTATGTCCGCATAAGTTCCTCGAACTCTGCGATAGTGGCCCAAGTCATGTTCTCACCAAAACGCCGCGCAATGCCCATTGAGCGGTGGATGAGGGGCAACATGCCACAGGCTATGCCCTCCATGAGCGCCTGCCC
This sequence comes from Gemmatimonadota bacterium, assembly GCA_039588935.1. Classification (GTDB taxonomy): domain Bacteria; phylum Gemmatimonadota; class Gemmatimonadetes; order Gemmatimonadales; family GWC2-71-9; genus JBDGYW01. The sequence goes on from JBDGYW010000400.1 coordinate 894, forward strand.
AAAACTTTCAAACGGGGCCGTGTGGGCCAGATAGTCCATGTTCCGGCAGAAGTTCGGCACCCGCGCCCAGGGTATCTTGCCGAGGAAGTGAACCTTGTCGTCCAGCCCCATCTCGCTACGCATCTGCTTGAGGTACAGGTCGTACCGCAAATCCTGCGACTCGCCAATGAAGTACATCTCGTAGCCATGCTTGGCTATTGTCTCAATGCACTGGAGCGCCAGCGGTGGACTCTTCTTGTAGTTAATCCACCCGATGACGCCTATCTTTTTTCCATAAACCTTGTTCTCTGGCTGGGTAAACATCGTGAGGTCTACCCCGTTGAACAGTATTTCGGCGGGCGGAAAGTCTATCGTGCGCCTTGACCTGTCCAGAAGTTCGCACATCTCGGGGCTGACCGTTATCAGGCGGTCAACATTGTCCCAGTTCACTTGGCTCATCGACGGGGTGAACAGTTCAAACCCGTGACACCTGACCACCGTATACGCCCTCTTCGGCAGGCGGTGAGTGTCGGCGGCGAACTCCATCGTCACGAACTCGTACCACACTACGTCATGGTGGTAGTGCAGCGCCTCGCGCTCGGCGTCCTTCAGCACCCTGTCAATGTAGTTGACTTCGTGCGTCTTGCCGAGATGTTTGGCAAACTCCGTAAATGTCTTAAACGGATCGTATACTGCGATTCTCAAAGAGCGCCCCCCCTACTTCGTAAAACACCCCAAACTCCCGTCCATATCCCAATCAAAACCGTAGAACTCGCAAAAGACTTGGAACTCTTCCGCGACTGTGAAATGCGGGCAGTCTACATCGTGGACAAACACCTTCCCGCCCCTCTTCACCCTCGGCACCCACACTAGCAAGTCGTGCATCGCCTGCATGTGGTCGCCGTCGAGGAATATCATGTCGATGGACTCGGCGGGAAAGTCGTGAGCAGCAGTATCGAAGTCCTCCTCGAACAAATACACCCTGCCGTTCCCCAGCCCACTCTTCGCTACGTTTTCAATGCTTTCTAAAAAGAGTTCTTTGGGGCCAGAGTAGCCCGCATTAGCAACCTGCTTCCGCATGTCGTCAAAGCGCTTCACCTCAATTGCATTAGACGAACCGCCAAAGTGGTCAACAGCAATAATGTCGTGACCATCTTTCGCGCCGATATACATGGCGGACGTTGCCTTGCCCGACCAAGCGCCAAGTTCTACAATCGTGGCCTCGTCCGGCAGTGTTCTAACAGCACTCTCCAAGACGCCGAGATAAGGGTACATCTCGTACATCTCTTCCTTTGTATAGGTATTTTCTTTGCCCATACCCCCCCCGAGGTGAGAGCGGGGGCGAACCCCCGCATCTCGGTTTACATGTAGTCTTTTGCGTAACGGAATACTGCCTTGTTGTACAGACGCGCTTCCTTGTCAGCCGCACAGGTGGTGTGAGTCTCGACCTGCATGTGTACATACCCACCAGCCGTCCCGGTAAACGCGGACGAAAGCGTGGTCTGCAACTCAATGAGACATTCACCTTTGGCAGACGAAAGGATAGCCCTGCTGGGGTTGGTCACACCCTCAGAACTACCGGCGGCTCCGATACCAGTCCCCGCCGTGTTTGCCAACGGAATTTGGTAGGTAACGAGAGGGCTAATAGTATCAACGGAAGTGGCGGTGGAAGAGGCAACGACATACGTCCAATGGACATAGGATGTAGCCGTGGCGTCGAAGTCGGAGGGGATGCGGAAGAACACGTTCCGCTCGTCGCCGGACGTTATGCGGAAGAAGGAAAGCGACCCCGTAGCGTTAATTTCTCCGGTAGCCAGCGGCGATTCGCCGTCACTTGAAGAAACAACGTCCCCAAGGTCTATAACAACCTCTCCGTAGTTTCTGGTCTGCAAGGCATCCTCATACCGCCGCTTAGAGCGATAATGAGTGTATCCCTGTCTCTTGTTTGTTCCCATAGAAACACCTCGCCCCCGGCGGGCGCATATTCCCCGCCGGGGGCATAAAGGTTATTGATTAACTACCGACAGCGTGAAGAACTCTCGGCGCGTACTGACCCCCGATGAACCTACCGATAACGGTCTTCGCCGTTGAATCGACGATGCGTTCGATAATAAACATCGGCTCGGCAGTCGTCTCGTTGGCAATCTGGCCGGTGGCAAGAACGCCAAACGAAACGTCCAGCATCGCCACGGTCGGAGTGCTGGAACAAACGGCCAAGAACTGCGTGTGCGTATTCGCAGGCCACGCAAGAACAACGTGGTCGTTGTCAGCGGTAGTGGAAGCAAGGGCCGACCTGCCGGTGGCAGCGCCGTTCTTGCTCTCGGCGGAAACGGCGATGATAGCTACCGCCGAAGTGGGAGCGCCACTTCCGAGATAACCATCGTTGCCGGGGGAGCCGATGTAAGCAAGGGGCGAACCCTTGGAACAGGTGGACGTGCTGAGAGGGTACTCAACAGTCGAAACATTTCCGTGAGCAGGCTGAAGATTAGCCATATCTACACCTCCCCTCTAAGCACCCGAGGTGCCATAGGAGCCACGCCAATCCTGCACCAGAGTGCTGAACCGCATGACGCCGCCGAACTTGGCATCCCAGGAGTCGAAGTCGCTGTCGCGCTTAAAGGTGGGCTGCTTCCTCCAGTAGAAGTAAAACTGGTGGTCGCTCTTGTCAGCCATGAGAAACCAGGCATCCGCGTCAGTCAGATAATCGTTGACCGACACAGCAAGACCTTCGCCGCGAAGGACGTTAGTGGTATTCTCAGCAACATGAGGCTCAAGCTGAGACTGAAGAATCTCTTCCGCCGTGAACCGGAGTTCGTTCGGCACGAGGAGAGTCTTCGGTTTGATGTTGAGCAGAAGCCCACGATGGTCAAGGGTCTGCTCGAAGTTCTGGATAGCGGCCTTGAGCGAAGAAACACTCAGGTCGGCTTGGGTGGAGGGGGTGTTCGCATGGGTCGTCGCGTCGTTCGGGTTCCTCGTGTGAGACGCGGAGAAAACATCCACGCCGTCAGCGGAAGTCACAGACGTTCCGCCGGAGAAACCGTCGTTGAACACATTCGCAGCGTTTGTATCAACCCGCTGGCGAAACCCACGTCCCATTGAACCAAACATCCTCGAACCGAGAATTCCGTACTGGTCATCATCCATCGCTTCCATCGTCACCCTGCCACCCTGTGCAAAGGTGGTGTGAGTGGCGGTCGAGTCCCAAAGCTGCTCGGGGTCGTCATAAACCATGTCAGACCCTTCAGCCTTGGTTCCCGGCATGGCAAGACCGGAAACACCGCTCATGTGTTCGTTGTTCTTGACCGAAGTCAGAACATTGAAACAGTTGCGGTACTGCTCAGGCTTGTCATCGTAGGAAAGGAAGAAGATGTTACGGAACTTCTCTTCGAGGAGGTCAAGTACGTTATTTCTAACGATAGCCACTTGTAATACTCCTCAGTTATTTTTTGCCTCTGAGGTCTTGCACGAACGGGTCTTCACTTGAAAGTATGCCACCCATCTGCGAGTTGACATTGTTGGCAGACTCGTCGGTTTTGCGGAGGATGTTCTGCTGTGCCTCTTCCTTCTTCTCGTGTTTGATCTGCTGGCGCAAATCAAAACGCTTCTTAGGCATTTCCATCAGAACAAGGTCGCGGTTGGCAAGCTTCGCCTGCGCCCCCTCTGAACCCCAGTTCACTCCACCGCCAGGAACAGCCGTGGTGATCTTGGGGTCGTCCGTTACCTCGTAACCCTGCCTTCTGCGAAGACCTATCACCGCCTCGGAACAGAAACGGTAAGCCTTGTTCGGGTCTTTATTGAAGACCTCAGTTGCGTCGTTTTTCTCTATGTCTGCAAAATACTTAACGTCAGGATGTTCCTCACGCTTCAGTTTTTCCAGAGTGGATGCCCCCGCTGCTACCCTCGGTTTCCTGCCTCGTTTAGCCATTGCTACACACCAGCCTTTCTACGCGCCTCGCGGTACTCGTCTATCGAAACGGGGTTCTTCCCCCCAAGGCCCATCTGTTTGACCGCCGCCGCCACCTTGTTGTCGTCGGTGAACCTTGCGTCGTCGTCACGGAACGCCCGCTGTACTCTGCGGGCGTCAGGGTCTACTTCGATTCTTAGTACATCGCTTGGCGACGTAGCTGCCCCAGACTCAACGTGCATCCGCTGTGTCTGCGCCGCAGCCTGTGTTGACTGCGTGGCCTGCTGCTGTGTCATCTTGGCTATCTTCGCCCGTAAGAACATGCTCTCCACGTTCGGATTCTGCTCGTAAGGAAGGCGCTGCATAACGTCAGCGGCAACGTCTTGGAAATTAGGGTCGGTGGAATACTTCTGCACCTCGCCCATGAGTGCCTGCTGCTGCTGTCGCACCGCTTCCTGTTCCTGCTGGAACACGTACTTGGCGTGAGCGGTAAGAGCGTTAAACGGGTCAGATTCAAGATGACTACGGAACTGGTCGTTGAGGGTGTCGCGGTCAGGCTGTCCAGCGTACTGTGGCTGCTGGGCAGGTGTCTGTACGGCCTCCAACGCCTTACGGTATGCGGCGGCTTCCTCTGCCTTCTCGTGCATCGCACGTTGGGCTTCTTGAAAACCTCGCTCCGCATCTTCCATTGAGTCATACTTGCCGAAGTATTTCTCGGGGGGTGGTGCGTCTCCCGTGGGTTCTACCGTGGGTTCGGCTCCTGGCGTGTCCGCAATCTCGAACTGAAGGGTATCCCCATCTGTTTCCTGCGGGGCAGGTTCCGAAGTGTCCGTGGCTTGCGCCGTGGGTTCGTCTGTCATTGTGTCCTTTCGTCGGGGTATAGGCTTGCGCCCGCCCGTATGTGGTTACTCCTTGTCCCTCTGCTTTTTGTAATGTTCGGGTAAGGTGATTTCCAGTAGCCTAATTACGTCTAGTACCCCCTTCCTGTGTCCAGACTTTTCTGCGGTGTTCAGAGCGTAGAGTTCAAGACTCTCCGCTTTGCTTGCGTCCACGTTAGCCACCGCCGCGCCGAGGTTCGCGCTCAACTCAGCGAGGTAACGAGTGAAGACCTTGCGCCCGTTGCTGTGAATCCATGTGTCGAGGAGGTCGTAGTCGTTCCCCGGCTGTCGCTCAAGGAACTTAAAGACACTCATTCGATCACCCCCAGTATGTCGTCCTCCCTAACACACCTATACCCGCGATCATCAACAGTAATGTCGGTGCCGCCGTACTTGGCTATAACTACGTGGTCGCCCACGCTCACATCAACAGGTACGATGCCCTTCTTGTACGTAAAGCGACCGCGCCCGATAGCCCTTACTAGGCCGTCGATAGTTTCCTCCTTCGCAACCTCGGGGATGTAAAGCCCCCCCCCGCTGCGCTCTTCCCGGTCGAACATTTCCACAAGTACGCGGT
>JBDGYW010000401.1:0-6979 GCA_039588935.1 Gemmatimonadota bacterium
GGAGCAATGGCACTCGCGGCGTTTCTGGTGGCGCTTTTCGTTGGCCCCTACCGCCGCTGATCCACCCATGGAGCCAGCGGCTGGATCCCGGGATATGAAACACCTGCTTGTGCTCACAACTGCGGCGATTGTGACTGGTTGCGCGGGCACTTCTGATGGAGCCAAACAGTATTTCCCACCTCGAGGTGATTGGGAGGTGCGAGCACCGGAACAGATGGGCATGGATGCGGCAAGACTGCAGGCAGCGGTAGAATATGCGCAGTCCCACCCGACGACGCAGATCCCAGAGGACCCTGGTGTCTATCTGAGAGAGCGCTTCCGCGAGATCCCACATCAGGAGATCGTGGGCCCGACCGCTTTGCGGGGTGGTGTGAGCGGTATCGTGTTGAAAGACGGTTACATCGTCGCGGAGTGGGGAGACACCGACCGCGAAGACATGACCTTCTCGGTTACGAAGAGCTACCTGTCCACTGTAACCGGCGTCGCGTGGGACGATGGTTTGATTCGCGATCTCAACGATCGCATCGGAGATTATGTGATGGATGGTTCATTTTCCTCGGGCCAGAACGTACCAATCACATGGCACAATCTCCTTCAGCAGACCAGCGAGTGGGAAGGCACGCTATGGGGTAAGCCCGACATCGCCGACCGGCGAGAAGGGATCGACCGTGAGTTGCAGGCGCCGGGGACCTTCTGGGAGTACAACGACGTCCGCGTCAATCTGATGGCATATTCACTACTGCATGTGTTTCGACGAGCGCTCCCGGAGGTCCTGAAGGAACGGATCATGGATCCAATTGGTGCATCCTCCAATTGGCGTTGGGGGTGGTGGCTTATTCATCGACACGCGTGACCACGCCCGATTTGGGCTGCTCGCGTTGCGCAGAGGCCGATGGGGGGACACGCAGCTTGTTTCTGAGGATTGGTTCGAGCGGGCGGTGGCACCAGCGGACATCAAATCCGACTACGGCTACATGTGGTGGCTGAACACCGGGCGGGAGTTATTGCCTGCGGCACCTGAGTCGGCGTTCTTTGCACTCGGTGCCGGTTCAACCAACGTGATCTATGTCGACCGCGAAAATGACCTCGCTACGGTCACACGATGGATAGACGGGGGAGAGCACGTGAACGAGTTTGTACGCATCGCTCGTTGAGTCGCGGTAAACGGCATTGGCTTGCTGTTCGGCGAATCGGCCAGGAAGGTTGCCGCATCCGGGTATCTCTATCATTCGTATCGAAGCGCCACCCCTGGGTCTACCCGTGTCGCCCTCAACGCCGGTACAAGACACGCGAACAAACCCACAATCACGATCAGGATCACTATCGTGGTGAAAACTGCCGGGTCTCGCGGCTCGACGTCGAACATGGCTAGCGCCACGACTCTCGAGACGGCAAGCGCAAGACTGATCCCGAGAACGAGGCCGATTCCGAGTTGCACGGCGCCCTCGCGCACGACTAGCCGGATGACATCCCGAGCTTTCGCACCCAGGGCCATGCGAAGTCCCATCTCCTGAAACCGTCGGCTCACGGAAAACGCCAGGACCCCGTAAAGCCCCACCGACGCAAGGAATAGCGCGGCAACTCCAAAGATGATGAACAGTGAACCGAAAAACCCGTAGAACCATGTGGCTTGGTGCATCACCTCTTCCATGTCTCTCACCCAGTAGACCGGGAGGTCCGGGTCTACGGCCCGTACTGCGGCGCGCACGTCAGGGGCGATGTTGAGTGGCGGGCCGCCGGCCACTTGAATGGCAATGCTCACAAAGCTGCGGTCGCGTTGGGCAAGCGGGACGTAATACCCGGACGGGTCCGGTCGTTCCGGATCGAACCCCTGCATCTGCATGTTGGGCACTACTCCCACGATCGTTTTCCACTCTTCTTGACCTTCCGACGTTCCCTCACGAATCCTGCTTCCGATGGGGTCTTCGCCCGGGAAGAACCTTTCTGCGAATCCCTGGTTCACGATTACGACACCGGCGGCGTCGGCGCCGTCAGAGAGACTGAAGTCTCTCCCTCTCAGCACGCTCGTCCCGAATGTCGAAAAGAAGTGCGTCGAGATCGCTGCGGTGTTCGCGAGCGGATAATCCTGGTCTTCCTGGTATTCGCCGCCTTCGATCGCAATCCTGTAACGGCTGCAGCAGGTGGTCGGCAACATGTCGGTGAGCGCCACTGAACGTGCTCCGGGTACGGTCTCGAGCCTCTCCTTTAGATCCCGGAAGAAGCGCTGGCGGTCGTCCACTGTCGGATAGTCAGTCTCGAAGACGCCGATGCGGGCTGAGAAGATTCGTTCGGTGTCGAACTGAAACTCGTAGTTGTTGAGCTTGGTGACGCTCTTAGCCATTAATCCGGCGCCCACAAGGAGTGCGCACGACAGTGCCACTTCTCCTACGATAAGCACCTTGCTGATCCGGCTGGCGCGAAAGCTCGAAGACCCGCGGTTCTCGTCTTTCAAAATTGTGTTCACATCCGTCCGCGCAGTTTGGATCGCCGGTGCCGCCCCTGCCGCGATGGCGGTGAGAGCCGTGACGGCAACCACGAATCCAAGGATGGGCATGTCGACAGCCATGACCATGAAATACGGCCTCCCTACTCCTACAGTGGCCCTGTCGATCAGCTCCACTCCAACGAACGCGATGACGATGCCCAGTATGGCTCCGATCAAGGAAAGCGCCGCAGATTCGGAGAGAAGCGGCAGCGCCACCCGCCACCTGCTTGCGCCGAGAGCCGAGCGGACGGCCGCCTCTTTTGTCCTGAGGGCGGCTCGCGCCAACAGAAGGTTGGCCACGTTCGCGCAGGCAATAAGGAGCACGAATATCGTCGCGACTTGCATGGCGACAAGCACTGGTTTTACCTCGGGCCCAATGCTTCGTTCAATGAAATTTCCCAGGACCACTCCGATCCCTTCATTTGACTCCGGGTATTGACTGGCGAGGTTCTGGGCAACGAGCGACATGTCGAGTGTCGCGTGCTCCAGACTCACGTCGTCCTTCATACGTCCGAACGTTGTCACGTACGGCCCATTGCCACGCACAGGGTTTTCGCGGCGCACATCACGTCGGGGAATCCAGATATCTTCTTGCTCTGGGAATCTGAAGTTCTCGGGCATGACGCCGAGAATCGTGGCTTGTTCTCCGTTCACCCTGATGACCTGACCAATGACATCCGGAACGGAGTTGTATCTGTTGACCCACACGTCGTACCCGATGATAGCCGTCATCGGCGCATCGGGGCCGTCGTCACCGATTCTGAAGCTGGTACCGACTACGGGCGGCTTTCGGAGCACGTCGAAGATGTTTGCGGTCACGAACGCACCGTCGTACCGGACCGGTTCGCCGTCCGATCCGCTCACGTTGACTGTGCCGGTGGAATATCCGGCGATTGCCTCGAACGATTGTTGCTGCTCTCTCCAATCGTAGAAGTCGTGTTGGTGAACGCTCATGCGGTCGATGTTTTCGGAAGGATTTGTGCGATAGATCAGAGCAAGCCGGTCGGCATCGGGCACGCCGAGACCGCGCATATAAACCCCGTAGATCATGCTGAAGTTGGTGGTGCAGAGGCCGATGCCCAAACCAAAAGCCACCACGGCGATTGCTGATGAGGCGGGCTTCTTTGTCAGAGCACGCAGCCCGAGTTTGAAGTCTTTCAAGAACGAATCCATGCTGGGCCTCAGGGATAGACTTGTGCTCCCCTACGGCCCACTGGAATTCTGCGTTTCAGCCTGTTCGGATTGGAACGTGGTCAGCCACGGAGAATCAATCCGCGTGCATCCGCTTCCGTCAGCACCATTGTGCGGCTCTACTCGCTAGCCAATGCCTCTGTTGCGTTCAACTTCGCCGCACGCCAAGAGGGCACCGACGCTGCGAGCGCGGCAACCAGAAGAACTGCAGCTGTCACGCTGAAGAACGTAGCGAGGTCGAGCGGTTGGACGCCGAATAGCAGCGTCTCCATAACGCGTGTTGCCGCTGCTGAAACGGCGATACCAATTGCGATCCCAATACCGGCCGCAATTATTCCCTGGCCGGCAACATGCTTCAGGATCTGGTCCGGTCTTGCACCCAGCGCGATGCGTACGCCGATCTCTTGGGTGCGAGCACCCACGAAGTTGGCCATGAGACCGTAGACGCCAATCAATGCGAGGATCAGCGCTGTGAGTCCGAACGCCGTTACCAAGGTGACGTTGAAACGTGGCTGGGCGACCGCGTTCGAGAACATGTCGTCGATCGGCTGCACCCATGTCACCGGCAGCTCGGGATCAATATCCCATACCGCCTGGCGCATGGCGTTTGCTGCTGCTTCCGTTGTCAGCGCCGTGTGGGTCACGACGTAGAAGCCATGAGCATTGTCCAGATCCTGTCGTTGCGAGATATACACCTCGGGTAGTGGCTCAGCGCTGAGGCTCCATCGCCGCACATCTCCAACTACGCCAACAATCGTGTACCACGGATTCAAACCGATGTGTTCCGGGGGCAGCAGATGATCTGGGGCGGCCAAACGCAGTCGTTTGCCGATGACGTCTTCCTCTTGCAGGTGGGTCCGCACGAACGTTTCACTGACGAGTGCCACGAACGGGCTCTCCGCATCATCGCTTTCCGCCAGTACACGTCCCCGGAGCAGCGGAATGCCCATGGTCTGCACGTATTTCGGTGTCGAGATCGACAGATCGATGATCGGGATCTCCGGGAGCGTGAGGGCGGGTCGGTCCTCCAATGTCATGTACTTGCGCCACATGAGGCTCTGAAACGGAAGACCGACCGAACTCCCTGAAATCTCGATGCCCGGTGTCGCGTCAAGTCCTTCGTGTAGCTCATCGAGGAACGTTGCCACCATAGCCCCATCGGTGTACCGAGAGCTTGGCAGGCTCAATTGCATTGCGACTCGCCCGTCAGAGTCGAAGCCGGGGTGCACCTCGAGCAGATTGGAGAACGTTCTGAGGAGTAGGCCTGAGCACGTGAGGAGCACGACAGCGATTGCCACCTCGGCGACCACGAATACTCGCTGGATCTTGAGCGATGCTCCCAGCCCAGGCGTCCGACCACTCTTGTTCAGCGTAGTCTGGATGTCAACATGCGTCGATCGAAGTGCCGGGACGAGACCGAATAGGACGCCGGTACACAATGCACACGCCACGGTGAACAGCAGCACCGGCAGGCTGACTTCAATCTCACTCAAACGAGGTAGGTTGGCGGGCCCCCACCGGCGGATGGCCTCGACCCCCCAGTAGCCGATTCCTAGACCCAACAGTCCTCCGGCTGCGGATAGGAGCAGCGCTTCGGAGAGCACGAGTGTCACAATCCGCGATCGAAATGCGCCCAGTGCAATGCGCACCGCCATCTCTCGTTCTGCGGCCGCCGCCCGTGCAAGGAGAAGGCTGGCGACGTTCACGCAAGCGATGAGCAATACAAATCCGACCGTACCGAAGAGGATCCACAGCGTGCGCTCGGCACCCTGCACCAACAGCTCGCGAGCGGGCATCAGTAGGGAACCGATGCCTTCGTTCCATTCGGGAATCGCCTCCTCGAGGCGTGAGGCGACGAGAGAAAGTTCTTCTCCGGCTTGTTCGATCTGGATGCCAGGGCTCAAACGGCCGTATACGGTTGTGTTGTGATTGCTCCAAAAGCCCGGGTGGGTTGGGTCGAGCGGCACAGGCGCGAGGATATCCCGCGGCCCGAAGCCCGGGATCTCGAGCCCTGCTGGAAGTACGCCTACTACAGCACGGCTCGTTCCGTTCAACGTCAGACGCACGTTAGTCAGGTCCGGATTCCCACCGAGCCTGTCGAGCCAAAAGGAGTGGCTGACCATACACACGGGCTCCGCACCAGGTCGTTCTTCATCTGGAGAGAACTCTCGGCCGTGGATCGGAGCTGTTCCCAGCAGAGACAGGAGTGCGGTTGACGCCTCGAGTCCATTGATCCGGAAGGGTCTATCGAGTCCCGTCACGTTGTAGGCGCGGTATCTGGCGGCGGCCATGTTCTGAAAGCCAAAGCCCGCGTTGCGCCATTCTCTGAAATTCCCGAGCGAGACTGCTTGAATGCGGTTGTCATCACCGCGCGTCTCCAAAGCGAAGACGAGTCTCTCCGAGTCCTCATAGGGCAGTGGATTGAGCAGAACCGAGTGTACCACGCTGAACAATGCCGTGTTTGCGCCTATGCCGAGTCCCAGCGTCAGAACCGTAACAGTGGTGAACCGCGGGCTCTTCCTCAATCGTCGAACGGCTGCGGTGTCGAACAACTTCAAGACGCCGAGCAGACATATAACCTTTCGCCTCATCGAGTCCCGAGGGTTTTGCCCACCTTGATTACTCCCGCGCGATGCGGATCCAAGAATCTGGGAAACTCCCTGTCGAACGCGATGCCCTTGTTCTAACATCCCGTTGAGCAATACGTCCCATACCGCGCGACTCCACATCTTCACCCGATCCCATCTTGAGCTGGCGGTCTCATTCATTTGAGCACGGTGGTATGAGAGGATCTCGTCCGCGTATGATGCACGAAACCTCGCCGGTAGAACCCACAGTACGAGTCGGAAGAGCGGGTCTCCGAAATTGGGCCGCCGTCCAGTGCTGTGAGTCATGGTCTACCTGTCGGCCGTCTGAGACGAAAGCAGATCGTGCTGCCGTGCATCCAGTAGGAGGCCCTCCAGCCTTCTGACCTCTACCTGCGCAACTCGATGCCCTAGCTTGGTGATCCGGAACTGGCGCTTCTGATCCCCGTTGGCCGGCGCGGGTAGGTGCTCGATCAAACCACGCTCTGCCATGTCTCTGAGCTTTCTGTAGAGGTTGGTTGGGAAAATCCTACCGAGGCTGGCATCACGATGCTCTATCTCCTTCGCGACGGCGTAGCCGTGGAGATCCCCGTCCATCAGTACCAGTAGCACCCATGAGGCAAACATGACTTGAGCCGTGTGGGTCGTCAATCATGGTGAAACCAACCTACCATTATCAACGTAATACTATTATCATATTGATAAGCATGAACCGCGA
>JBDGYW010000402.1:0-6228 GCA_039588935.1 Gemmatimonadota bacterium
GCTCAGCCCAGCGCCCGAAAGTGCGTTTCTGATCGATGGTCGGATACGGGCGAGGATAGGGGCCGAGAAAGCGCTGTCGCTGATACTCGAGGTCGTACCCTGCTCCCCAGATCGCGCCGCTCGATCCGGCTCGTGGCTCAACCCTTGACTTGAGTGCCAGGTATGTGAGTCTGTTCTCGATCGGGGCATGAGTCGGAATCGCCGTTTCAGTTCCGACGCCCGACACATACTGAACGGCCGACATGTTGCCGTCGAACCGACTGAGACCAAGTGTGTGGCTGGTCAGGAAGGCACCGGACTGTGCCGAGACGGTGATTTGCCCGGCGGCGTTGCCCCAACGGCCTTCGTTGTCTCGCAGGAGATCGGGCACCGTGCCCCAAACAGCGTCGCGGCCCAAGAGGAAGCTGGCTTCCGCAACCGCGTTCCCACCCAGCAAGAGATCTGCGCGACCTGTGAGATCGAAGAACGCGTAGGGAATCTGCCTGGTCGAGTCCAATAGAAAGCCCGCGATGAGATCTGCATAGCTACGCCTTGTCGCAACGGACCACGCACCGTCGTTTGGGAGCGGTCCGCCGAGCAGCAGGCGAGCGCTCGCTAGCGACAGGCTGGCGACGCCCCCAAAATCCTCGCCGTCCCAGCGCCGGGACCTGAGGCTCAGCACTCCCGCAGCGCCTTCGCCGATAGACGCCGGTCGAGATCCCGGATGGAAAAGGACCGTCCCCAACCCATCGGGGTTCACACCCGAGAAAACGCCCGCTGAATGCACCGGGTTATACAGCGGCAACCCATCGAAGAGCACTCTCGTTTGGCTCCAAGCCGCTCCTCGCGTCCAAAGTTCAGCGGTGAACTCGTCCCTCGTGGTCACCCCCGGCAGCCGCTGAAGTGCGCGCAGGATATCTCCTTCCGCCAGCGTCACCGCTTCAGTCACATCACCCTCACTGAGGAACCTGACGTCACTCTCGAGAAAGCGACGTTGACGACCGCGCTCAGCGGTTATCCTGGCTTCGGGATTCGAGGCGTCGGTTTGCCGAGAGCCGTGATACGAAGCAGGCGCGATTGCCGTTCCCACGGCGCGCTCGAGCCGAATCGGCTGTACGGTAAGGCCAACCGACACGTCGAGCCGGCGTGTCTGGGTGATGTCCAGGTACACTGTCGCCGGGCGATAACCCAGGCGGCGCACGTGGAGGCGGTAGACCCCCTGGCCGACATTGCCGAATTGATAGATGCCGGAGCCGTCGGTGTACACCGACAGCGCTGCCGACCAAACAGTCTCGCTACCCGCAACGCGCAAAGAACCCGCGGGCCGGGGTTCGAGGACGACAACTGCCCCGCGGAGCGGCGTGCCCGACGTCGCGTCGACGATCACCCCCGAGACGGTGCCAGGCTGTTCGGTGCCGGCAAGCTGCTGCGCGTCCACGTGACACATATGCGCCACGCACGCGAGTGCCGCTAATAGCAGAGCGCCGGTGAGCCGTGTGTTGATTTCCACCATGGGTCTTTCACTCATCAACGAGTGGGGGTGTGGTTTTATTGCGGGTTCGTTGGCTATTTCATCGTGAGTCGGTTGTTGAGCTGCCGCCTACTCGTCCGATAGCCGAGTCGACGGCGCATGCGCGGAGCCCTAGCGGATCGGCAGAAGATCATACCCGTGGTGGATACGGATTGTTCGTGGCTCGCTGCGGGCCACTTCACCCGCAACAGCAACCACTTCGTAAACGCCTTCATGTAACGTGTCGGCCACACCTTCAATCAAGGCCTGGCCGTTCCATGCCCAGCGTTCGGTGATCGCCTCACCGCGCCCAAGGCCCTGCGTCGCCAGATCGTCGGTGCAGCCACGCAGTACGTCGATGCGACGCTCCTCCGCGCCGATCAGCACGCACGCATTCAATTGGCACGATGAACTTCCCGTTCCCCACACAACCGAGTCAGCGAGGTTCATCGCCGTGATCGTGACGAGTATCGGCTGGTCGGGCGTTACCACGCTGTCGCTGAAAGTGATCGTGATGCCGAGGCCTTCATACCACAGAACATCGGAACATCCGAACGTTGCTGCTACGAGAGTCGCGACAACGACCAGACATGATGCTCTTGGTGTTCTGGCGTGCATCGTCAATTCCTCTTCTTCACCCGAGTTTTGGACCGCATCCTTGACTATCGTCTCTCATGGAGATACCAGCTCAACAACTCAGAAGTCACTTGGGCGTGGCGCGACCAGAGGTCTTATCGACTCAAATCGTTTGCTGCGTGGTTCCTGGAATCCTCAGCGGGTATTGTCAACTTAGTGGGTCCCGGGTGAAGCTGAAGGGTACTGTCAACTTGGGCTTTTCCTTGCCTGTTTGTACGTCTCGCTCAGGCAGGAAACGACCGTGTGCGGGGCTTTTCCGTCCTAGGGTTCATGCTTTTTGCCGTGAATTTCGCTCAAGTTGACAGTACCGTCATAGGGACCCCGACTTCGACAAGGCGCAGGGGCGTGTTGCCTACCCTGCAACAAATCGCTCACCCGCAGCACGAACGGGCAAGTCTACTGCAATCGTGTTGTACCTCCGTCTCTAGTTCATCAAGATTCAGCCACCGCATGGAGAGTGAGCCTCAGGGACCGCACGGATCCATCAATTCTCCGGAACTGTGAGAGGTATTGATGACCACCTTGCTGCAGGACCTCAAATTCGCCTTACGGACACTCAGGAAGCACTGGACTGTGACCTTGGTTGCAGTCGTCTCGCTGGCACTTGCCATTGGGGGCAATACCGCAGTGTTCGGCCTGGTCGACGCATTGCTCTTTCGACCACTCCCCTTCCACGAGCCCGAACGGCTGGTGGTCTTCGGCGAGCGACCGAAGGACGCCCCACCGGGCACCGCTCCCATCGGAACATCTCTCCCCACCTTTACCGACCTCAGGGAGCGGTCCAGAACCCTGGCCGACTGGGCGGTGGTCCTGCCCACGAACGCCTCCCTCCGTGGGGATTACGGCTCGGAACCTCTGAGGGCTCAGCGGGTCACCCCCGGGTATTTCGACCTCGTGGGAGCCCGTGCCACGCTGGGCAGGACGTTCCTGCAAGAGGAGGGGATCGAGGGGGCCGGGAAGGTGGTGTTGATCTCAGATGAATTCCGGGACGATCGTTGGGGAGAGGAGGACCCTCTTGGCGAGGTCTTGACACTGAATTCAGAGCCCCACGAGATCGTGGGAGTCCTGCCGTCAGACTTCGCGTTTCTCCAGGCGAGCGTGGACGTTATCCTCCCCCTCACGCGGGATCCACACACCGCTCCACGCGACTCCCGCGCCTATCTGGCCCTGGCCCGCTTCCGCCCCGGAGCCACAATGGAGCAGGTTAGGAGCGAAATCCGTCAGATTGCCCTCGAGTTGGAGGCGGAGTACCCGGAGGTCCTTCGCGGACGTACCATTGACGCCATCAACGTTCGCAACGACATCCCGTCCCGCCAAACCAAACTTCTCTTTGCCATCCTCCAGGGGCTGGTGGTGGTTGTCCTTGTCATCGCATGCGTGAACATCACAAATCTACTGCTCGGCCGCGCCCAGGACAGGGACCTGGAGATAGCGCTGCGAACGGCCCTGGGAGCCAACAAGATTCGCATCATACGCCAGTTGCTCACCGAGAGCCTGACTATGGGCTTGGCGGCAGGTGTCATGGGATTGGGACTCGGCAAGCTGGGAATCGCGGCCATGGCGCGGAGCTTCGTCGGCCTCCTTCCTCCCACATGGACGCCGGTCCTGGATATCAGGGCCCTGGGGTTCACCGTGGCCATCGCCCTGGGGGCCAGCATCCTTTTCGGCCTGGCTCCGGCCCTCCAAACAGCCAAGTCGGATCACTCCGGGACTCTCAGGAAAGGGCACGGCCGGGGAGGAGGCGGGAAGTCCCGGAAGCGCATTTCCAGGGGGCTTGTGGTATTAGAGATCGCCCTCTCCATGGTTTCTCTCGGAGTGGGGGCCATGTTGGTTCGGAGCTTTCTGGAGATCCGGTCGTCCAGCCCGGGATTTGACGGACAGGACGTTCTAGTGGCCACGATGGTCATTTCCAGGGCGCGTTACACTGAGGACGACGCGCAGCTTCTCTTGGCCGAACAGATTCTGGAACGGGTGCATGCCCTTCCGGGCGTCCAGAACGTGGCCTTGGCCAACACCCTTCCTCAGGGTTTCCTGCCGCCCTCAGACAGCGTTTGGATCCCGGGTGAAGATCCGATGGGAGGCGAGGCCGGATGGCAGGCCACCAAGATTTGCGCATCTCCAGGCTACCTGGAAACCATGGACATCCCTTTGATCCAGGGTCGTTTCTTCCAGGTGCAGGACCGGGAAGACGGGGTACCGGTCGCCGCAGTGAATCGGCTGCTGGCGGAGAACCGCTTCCCGGGCGGGAGCGCCCTGGGGCAGCGAATTGTGGTGGGAGGCGTTGAGCGGGAGATCGTTGGAGTGGTGTCCGACGTACAGCAGCTCATCATCGCCATACCGGGATCGTCCAATGAGACTGTGTACGTGCCCCAGGCACAGGACCCGAGCCTTGCTTTCTTGGTTCTGGAAGCGACCGGGGATCCTCATGACATGGTCCCATCCCTCAGAGAGGAGTTTCAACGCATCGACCCGGACCTGACGCTCCCCACTGTGCTGACGATGGAGGAGTTCGTTGATCAATTGTTCGTCGGGATACGGGTGTTCAACGTCATCCTCGGGGGTTTCGGGGTCATGGCACTCTTCATGGCAGCCCTGGGCACTTACGGGGTGTTGTCGTACTCAGTCAGCCAGCGTCGTCACGAGATCGGCGTCCGGATGGCCATGGGGGCGAGGCCACGATCGGTGGTGGGTTTGATATCTCGGGAGGGCTTTTGGCTGGGAGGTGTCGGGCTGGCCATGGGCTTTGTGGCCACTCTCCCTCTCATCAACGTCCTTCGCTCCACGTTGGCCTTCATTGGCACCGTGAAGCCGTCAACACTGGGAGTCATCGCGGCAGTCCTGGCAGGTGTGACGATGCTCGCGAGCTGGGCCCCAGCAGCACGGGCTGCCAGGGTGGACCCGGTAGCTACTCTTCGGGAGGAGTGAGGATTCGCGTCGATTCAATGCGCTCAACGCGATCCGGTGCGTTCACACTGATCAACCAGTCTGATTCCCGGTGAAGGAGAAACAATGCATAGGATGCTGAACGTTCTGCTACTCGTCTTCCTTGCGAACGCAACTGCGAGTGCACAAGAGTCCGCCGCGGCCGAGTCGGATGCGACGCCCCGCGTTCAAGGGCAAGGGATTCGCAACGGCGCACCGTGTTGCGGAGCCAAAACCGCTCCCGGCACTCTGGCTGTGGACACCAGTTACTACGTCACTCTCGGCGGAGTCATGCAATATGTCGAGATGAAGGGCGCTTCAATGGACCTGCCTGTACTGCTGTACCTGCACGGTGGACCGTGCATGCCGGCAACTCCGATATTGCGATACCATCAAGCCGACCTATCCAACTCCTTCATTGTCGTTTCGTGGGATCAGAGAGGCTGCGGACAGTCGGCCGAATCGGATCCACGGCCGACTAACATGACACTCGAGCGGCACGTGTTGGATGCCCATGAGCTCACAGCTCATCTCCAGAGCACAATGCCGTGGCAGCGAATTCTTTTGGTCGGACATTCCTGGGGAAGCGTTCTTGGCGTGGAGTTGGCTCAACGATACCCGGACGACTATCTAGCCTACGTTGGGATCGGGCAGGTGGTGAGCTTCAAAGAGGGCGAACGTGTTGCAAGGGACACACTCGTCTTACGTGCTCGAGCGCGGAATGACACCACCACGGTCCGTGCCGTAGAAGCAAATAGTTATTCCGTCCAGGATGGATATGCCAGCGGTTTCCAGGGCTTCTTGGCCCACCGGCGTCTGCTCTGGATGTACGGAATGATGGATCACAGGCCCAATGCCATGCTGGAGGCTATCGCGGCAGCGGATGGTTACTCCACCGACGTCACGGAGTGGATGCAAGCTGCCATGTACGCTCAAGGGTCGTTGTTCGGAGAACTGATGGCGGTGGACTTCGCCCAGCGGACGGCATTCGATATCCCGGTCTTTTTCTTCCTGGGGCGCCACGATTTCAACACTCCAAGTCAGCTGGTCTCTGAATTTGCAGAACGCGTCGAAGCCCCGGTGAAGCAGGTTTTCTGGTTCGAGGAGTCGGGCCACAGTCCAACGTGGGAAGAACCCGCGGCGTTTCGCGCTCGTATGGGCGAGGTGTTGCGTTTGGCGGT
>JBDGYW010000402.1:6262-8459 GCA_039588935.1 Gemmatimonadota bacterium
TAGGCGTCGTTGGATCTCAAACTGCCCCAGATGAGGTTAACTGCAACAAAGGTGTCGCCCACCCAAACCGGGGCCAGAGAAGGACTCACCAACCCGTCCCGTGATAGTTGCGAAATATGAAGGGAAACTGATTGTGCACATCACAATCACCGCCATTGGATCGAGAGGTGATGTCCAGCCATTTGTGGCATTAGGAAAAGGGATCCAACGTGAGGGCCATGCAGTCCGGATCGCGACGCACGAGATCCATTCCCCGTTGGTTCTTGGACATGGTCTCGAATTCGCCCCAATCGAGGGAAACCCGCGGGAGATGTTCGAGTCTGTCGTGGGCCAAGCGTGGTTGAAAAGCGGGAGTAACCCTTTTCGTTTTTGGGGTCGATTCCGACGATTGGCTCGAGAAAGCGTCGAAAAGTCCCTGAATGATTCCGAGCATGCATGTCGTGGTACGGACGCCATCATCTATACGTTCTTCGGAGCGCCAGGGTACCACATGGCGGAACGATTGGAAGTGCCCCATTTGATGGGGCTCCTCCAACCGTTCTCCAGGACGTGGGAGTTTCCTTACTGCGGAGGTCCTTCAATATCTCTTGGCGGATTCTACAACCGGTGGACCTATGTACTCACCGAGCAGATCGCGTGGATGGCAGGGCGAACATGGACCAATCGTTGGCGCAAACACTCTCTGGGTCTACCTACCTTGCCGCTTCGGACGCCGTTCACAAAGCTATACCGCACCGGTGAACCGTTCATCTACGGGTTCAGTGAACATGTAATCCCAAGGCCTCGAGATTGGCCCTCAACCCATGAGATCACGGGGTACTGGTTTCTGGACGAGAAAGAACTCTGGTCGCCACCTCCGGGCCTGGTGGATTTCCTGGCTTCGGGTCCCAAGCCGGTCTACATCGGATTCGGTAGTATGGCAGGAGAGGTTGCCGAAAAGTTGACCGACGTTTCCGTAGAAGCGGTGAACCTGGCTAACAAACGAGCGGTATTTGTTGGCGGCTGGGCAGCGAACACCGATAGGGCCTTCCCTGATTCCGTCTATTCCTTGGACTTTGCACCCCATGACTGGTTATTCCCCCGGATGGCAGCGGTGGTGCACCATGGCGGTGCTGGAACCACAGCTGCGGGGCTACGGGCTGGAGTGCCCACGGTGGTCGTTCCCTTTTTTGCCGACCAACCGTTTTGGGGAAGGCGGGTTCATGCCCTGGGAGTCGGCCCAATGCCTATGTCGATGAAAAACCTGACCGGCCGGGGACTCGCTGACGCTATCAGCCACACTGCGTCGCATAGCGAAATCCAACGCAATGCGTCCGACCTTGGAAAACGAATCCGGACCGAGGATGGTGTAGGTAAGGCCGTCGAAAGGGTTATCGATTTGTTCTGTGGGTGACGCACAGGGGAAAGTACTGTCAATTCATGCTGTGAGGCGGCACCACAGGCACAGGTTTCCTCCCCACCGCACGGCGACATGTGGCACTTGGACGAAGTGTTCGAGACTATCAGAAGCGAGCGTCACGCCGGGGCGGTTGAGTTGACAATGCCGTCGGCGGTGGTACCTGAGTATTCGGCCTCTTAGGACTGCCTCGCCGTCGTCGAACCGAACACTCCGTCTGCGCGTTTGGCTTCTCAGTTGTCTCTGACCAGGCGCACAGAAAACCCATGGCGTTTGGAGTGCATTTCTCGGGTGAGTTCCGAACTGTTGTAGGTGGTGTACCTGAGCCAAGCGTTGCCGGCATCGAATTCCGTCGCCGACCAGAAAAATGCACCCTCCCCCAGGTCGTGGAATTCGCCTGCCCCGTAGCTACCGTGGAAGCCAGCTGGCAGTACGCTAAGCCCGCTTCTGTTTGTCGCGCCGGTGTTAGGCGGGCTCCAATGTGCGGTCCCTGCCTCCTTCAACTGGCCACCGACAGGCGACTGCACACCCAGGTAATCGACCAGGGCCTGCCACTCTTCATCCGTCGGCACATGCCACCCTTCGGGTGTGACGTTCCGTTCGTCATCGACGGCATACCAGTTGTAGAGATACCCGTAGACTGCCGCGTTCCTTTCATCATAGTCGAACACGCAGTAGGCGCCAGCATTCAGGTTCATCCACTCGTCATTGTCGTTGACTCGGGGTATCGCGTCGCCGTTGCGAAAATGGGTGACTCTCAGATTCTCAGCCATCCACCGCCGGTCACCGATCTTCACAGTC
>JBDGYW010000403.1:0-6219 GCA_039588935.1 Gemmatimonadota bacterium
ACAGGCATGTCCGACCAAGGCCGAACCTCGTGCTCCCGCAACCAATCTGTGTCCGCCCACGTGAAACGCACCGGTGATGTGGTCACGGCGCGAATCCCATGCACCATCTCAGCCATTGAGAGCCTCGCCTCCGGTCCAGTCGCATTGAAAGTGCCCGCAACTCCCAATTCGGCGAGCCGCACGATCCATGCGGAGAGATCCCGTACATCGATGACCTGCACTTCATCACGCCCGTCACCTGGCACGAGGATCTCCCCGCCGCGGTCGATTCGCACCGGCCAATACGTGAACCGGTCACTGCGGTCGCCTGGACCGACAATCAGACCGGGACGCACTATCGTGGCCCGGCCGGGGAACGCACCCCGCGCCTCCTGCTCGGCCAGCGCCTTGAAGGGTCCGTAGGTCCGACCCGTTACTTCCTCACCTTCATGTCCCTCCGGCAGTACCATCACCGTCGAATCCTCATCTATTCGAAGCCGCTCTCTCTCTTCGGAGCCGGGCTGTGCGTCGCCCCATCCGGCTAGTTCAGGTGTCTCGGTCGCGTATACAGAGATGCTCGAGACATGGACGTACTGCGCAGCCGAGTCTTTGAGAAGTTGCGCCGTCTGACTGACCCACCGCGGCAGCGTTGAGTGATTGTCGAGTACCACGTCCCACTCCCGTCCTTCCAACGCGCTGAGGTTGTCATTTCGGTCGCCGACAAGTCTCTCTACATCGGGAAAGAGATGCGCATTCGTTCGGCCGCGATTGAATAGCGTGACCGTATGTCCCCTGCTCAGGGCGTATTCGACCATGTGCGGGCCAATGAAACCCGTACCACCCAGAATCAGCAGCCGTCTGGGCGAGACCCGCGGTGCTTTCTCCTGCGCGTCAACGGGAGTGGCGTGCACCGTGGTGGGAACGACACCGCCTCCGAGTCCAATGGCTGCACCGGCGGCCGCACTCGTTTTCAGAAACTCTCTACGGTTGGAGAACATCTGCATCTCACACGCAATGGTCGTGGGTTGAGGCCACTCTTCTGGCCGGTGGACAACACGGGCAAACGACGTACCCGCAGTACCAGCCATAAGATGCCCCTATGGCGCGTTGTTCGCTACCTGGTTTGTTAAGCGCACCTGCTCAAGCATGTCGAAGGTGAGTGTGTCCGGAAGCTCTGGTGATAACGTGCGTTGCTTTGGGAAAAGCAGGGAAAGGGCCTCATTTCGCTGCACGGTCATCGCGCACCGCATGCCACTTCAGGCACAGGTAACCTCCAGAGGTCCAGGCTATCAAGGACCATCTCGGATGCAACGGTCTGCAAGTACAGGGCGACATCGCCAGCAACAGCTCCGTGGTACGGGTTGTCGACTGCACTTTCCCGAAAGATCGTCGCGAAATAGACGGCAGCCCCGAGGTAGGAGCCATGATACGAAGGGTGTGCATCGTCGGTGGCATACAGCTCCAAATCTGGCCTCTCCCGCAATACGGTGTTCCATGCCCATCCGATTGGCGCAACGGAGAGGTCCAGAAGATCGGCAAGCAGCAACGTACCGTCGTACAACATCTGCTGCGACGCGTCGTAGGAAAAGTACTGTCCGAACCAGTACAGCCCGTCCTTCATCGAGTAATCCATGAAGTAGATGACCTCGACATCGCCATGGGTGCTGAGCGCGGTGTTCTTCAGGATCTCTATCGGTTCTGCGACATCCTGGTGCATATCGGGAAACGCGACTTCCATAATGGCTTGCTGCAAGATCACGAAATCCCATTCCTGTTCCCGAATCTTCTCGAGTGTCTGACCACTGTGAGCGTGGTCTTCCAAACGCGCACCACCCATCATCGCCTGATCCACATATACGCTCTTCCCCGCAGCGGAGGCCAACTGTTCCACGATTTGCGGCTGTTCGTTGAAGTACGTGAGGCTGTTGCCGACAAACAGGATCTTGCAGTCCTGCTGGTCCGGCCCCTGCGCAGCATGTGCGAGTCCGTCCCCGCACGCAGGCAGCAGGATGAAGCAGAAAGTTGCTGCACGTCGAAGCCGATGGATCGGCGTTGGCGAACACCTTCTCGTCGACGCCGACCCAGTCTGCGGGAAAGAATGGATCACGGGCTGAACGTCCTCTCGTTGGAATCGCGATAGCGGTCGCCTACTCCTGTCTCAGCGCGCTCATCGGGTCTACCTTGGACGCCTTCCTTGCGGGTAAGTAACTCGCGAGGAGAACGACGGTCATCAACCCCACCGGCACGAGCGTGAACGTGAGCGGATCCACCGGGTCCACGCCGAACAGCAGCGCGGTCATCAAGCGCGTGAGTCCAAATGCCAAACCAAGACCGACCGCTACCCCGACCGCCGCCAACACGAACCCCTGCCGCAGCACCATCTTCTTGACAGTTGCCGCAGGCGCCCCCAGGGCCATGCGCATACCGAGTTCCCGGCCCCGCTGACTCACGGAATAGGAAATCACTCCGTACACGCCGACGATGCCGAGCAGCAGTGCGGTCCCGGCGGCAATGCCGATCAGGATGATGCTGAAGGTGGTGCGCGCCACCGAAGCAGTCATCAACTCCGGGAAAGTCAGCAAGTTCCTCACTGGCAGATTCGCGCTAACCTCCCAGATCGCATCCTTGATACCCTGAAGGAATTCGGCGGTGCCGACGCGACTGCTTCGCACTGCATAACTCATGGACCGCCAACTGTTGGGCTGGTCCGCGTCCATGCCCTGCCAGAACGCCAAGGTCACCTGCGGCCAGTAGACCAGCACGGGCGGGGCCTGGTCCATGCCGAACTCTCTCACGTCGGCGGCGACACCTATCACCTCGTACCACCGCGGCGGATCGGGACGAGCGGCGACCATCTTGCCCATCGCCGCCTCGGCCGACCCCCAATACTCGCGCGCCAGTGTCTCCGACACTATTGCCACCGGCATCCGGTCGTGGATGTCGGCCCATGTGAACGGACGACCAAAAAGGAGGGGGATGCGCAGCGTCTCGAAGTAGTCCGCTCCGATCCACTTGTGCCTGCGGCTGCCCGATGGTGCGTCCGTCGGTGTCACGTCCTGCGCATAGAATGGGTTGACGTTGCCGGTTCCATCCATCGGCATCGAGTTTGCGATAGCCACTCCCGTCACTCCGGGCATCTCGGCGAGGCGACGAGCGATTGCCTCGTGAGCCGCCGCAATGTTGTCTGCCCCCCGAGCATCTGCTTGAGAGGGGGTGAGCTGAAAGGACAGGAGTTCCTCTTCTCCGGAGAACCCGGGATTCACGTTGCCGATCTCTTGGGCCGAGCGAAGCATGAGTCCCGAGGCCACGAGGAGGACCAGAGCCAGCGCCATTTGGACCACGGCGAGTGCGTTTTGCGTACGGTTCTTCGCGCGCGCGGTCATACCGGAACGTCCTCCTTCCTTCAGGGCACTCACGAGTTCGATTCGGCGATGCTTCAATACCGGGAACACGCCAAACAGAAGGCCCGAGCCGACCGAAACGATCAACGTGAAGAGAAGGGCCTGTGGATTCAGAGAGGCATCCGAGAGTCTCGGGAACCTGCCCAGGTCCGATGAGACCAGCAGCCGCAGCCCGACGTGAGCGAGTCCGAGCCCCCCAGCCCCGCCTAGCACACCCAGCACCAGGCTCTCCTTCAGATACTCCCACCCTATGCGTTTGGCACTCGCTCCAATCGCGGTGCGGACCGCCATCTCGACGCCCTTCCCTTCCGCCCGAACTAGGAAGAGGTTCGCCACGTTCGCGCACGCGATGAGGAGCACGACACCGACTCCTCCCATGAGAATCCAGAGGAGGCGTGAGGCTGAGCCGACGATGTCATCCTTCAGAGGTTGCAGCAACGGTGCCAGTTGCGCCTCTCTCATCGTGTCGATCACGGGGCCGCCAGGGAATTTCTCGAACGCCATTGGCAGCATTCGCTCGATGTCGGCTTCAGCCTGCTCCATTGTCACTCCGTCGCGGAGCCGGGCTACCCCGTTCCATCCCGTGTTTCCGACAAAGAGCTGAGACCGGTTGATTTGGAGCAGCCAAAATATGGAGGGATCGACGCCGAGACTCCGCAGGCTCGACGGCATGACGCCGATGATTTCAGTGGCGGTTCCATTGATTTCGATGGTCTGGCCGATCACACCCGGATCCTGCCCGAAACGGGTCTGCCAGTACCCCTCACTCAGCATGATCAGGCTGGGCGCATCGAGGGCCTCGTCTTCGAGTGTGAAGGCACGACCGATGACGGGATTCACCCGCAGAGCCCGAAACACTCCACTCGTCAAAAACAGCGTGGGCACGGCTTCAGGCTCACCCAACCCCGTGACCGGTTGCGAGCGGAGCCCATACATTCCGAGGTCTTCGAACGAGCGGTTCTCGTCCTGGTAGGTGAAATGCCAGGCTGCCGTCTGGCCCATGTCGCCGAGCCCTGGTCCGACACCCCTGTGACTCACATCGATAAGGCGATCCGCTTCGGGAAACGGAAGCGGCGATAGGATAACCGCGTCCAGCAGTGTGAAGATGGCCGTATTGGCGCCAATGCCCAGGGCCAGAGTCAAGATGGCAACGGCTGCAAACCCGGGGGCACGGGAGAGCGTGCGGAACGTCACGCGAAGATCGTGCAGGGAGTTTTTCATGACATCACCTGAGCCAATCTTGTTGGGCTGCTTCTGTTGACGAGAACCGCTCGCGTGGCAAGATCGTTTGCGCCCACGCGCGAACCGTCGAAAAAATGTGAGGAACCTGTCGCTCAGGATCTCGAAAAGGCAGCGCCCCGACACAAGCACAACGCCCACCCATCCCGAACGCCCAAAAACCTCGGTGAGATGCTGTTCGAATACCTGCTCGAGTTCAGCGCCATTCCGTCTTCGGAACTCCCCCGGCAGCAGCCAGAGCAGAATCCGATAGAGGCGTCGAGAAGCGGAGAAGTTCACTTCGTCGTCGCCCTGCTCGGGACCATCTTGCTGCGGGCGACGTTGACCAATTCGCTCAGACGGTCTGTTTCCTCGGCCAAAACGCCGAGTCCTTTTTCGGTGATGCGGAAATAGCGCCGGCGCTCACTCTCTTGCGGCGGGCGATCCAAAGAATCAGTGAGTTCAGATACGAGACCATCACCCATCATCTCGTCCAGGCACCTGTAAAGCATGACCGGCCAGATTCGGAGTTGTCCGTCGGTCCGGTCCAGAACCTCCCGAACGATTCCATTCCCGTGCCGGTCCTCATCCGCAAGTGCTACGAGTATGTGGAACCAATGGACCTTGATTCCGTGCGTTGAACGTCGCGCCATCTTTCACCTCAAGATTTGTTACTGTTTGGTAATATACCATTTAGTAATACGGTGACCTGCGGTATTCGGTTTCAGAAGACGTTCTACGGGGGCTGCATGTCATATGGATAGCCCGCCGGACCCACTAAACCAGTGAAACCTCAACGGACCGGTCAGCGTTGGCTTTCACATGCGAGAGAACGAAATCAAGACTGCACTCGAGCAACATCACGGAGACGCTTTTGGATGGGCACTCTCATGCTGCGGATGGGACCGGCAACTTGCAGAGGACGTGTTGCAGTCGACCTACCTCAAGGTAATCGACGGTAGTGCAGTGTTCGCGGGACGCTCGAGCTTCAAGACATGGCTGTACGCGGTTGTCCGGAGAACCGCAGCGGAGCAGCGACGACGGCACGCGATCAAGCGCTTCGTGTCGCTGGAGGTACTGACCGATCGGCGTGACCAAAAGGCCACGGACCCGTGCGAAGGGCTGGCAAGGTCCGAACGGAACGCCCGGCTTGTGAAGGCTTTGAATACACTGCCGAGTCGCCAACGGGAAGTACTTCAGCTCGTGTTCTATCACGATCTGTCGATTAGAGAGGCGGCCGATGTTGCCGGAGTATCAACTGGAACTGCTCGGACACATTACGAGCGTGGCAAGGCACGATTACGGAAGCTATTGGCGAAGGAGCAGTAGACATGACTGTCGAGTCCGACGACCAAGACCTGCGAGCGCGGTTTCACGAGCTGCGTGAAGAGGTGACCGCCTCGGTGCCACCATTCGTGGTGAGGCCGGTTCCCACGACGAAGCGCCTGCCCTTGTTGTGGACATTGGCGGCACTGGGAGCCACTACGATCGTCGCGGTTCTTCTGTGGACGTCGGTATTCCAAACCGGCCAAGCGTCCATGCCCGGCATTGACTTGAGCTTGGTGGCATGGACAGCGCCGAGCGACTATCTGCTCGAGACCCCAGGAAACGAACTGCTTCG
>JBDGYW010000404.1:0-6207 GCA_039588935.1 Gemmatimonadota bacterium
CTCAACGCTAGCCGTTACGGCTCGAGGAGGAACGGGTGGAGCGAAGTCCCTCGGGCTCGCGACCAGTTCGGGACATGGCCCACTGCCCGGGACGGTGGGTTGACAAGTGAAATCTCCCCAATTTCCGGATGTATCCATGGCGCGGACCCTATAATTATAGTCACGTCCGTTTTCGAGGTTCACATCTGTGAACGACGTATCCGTCACCAGCTGCGCCGTGATTGATTCTGACGCTTCCGGGGGCTCTCCACCGATGGGCGCCCTGCGTCGGAATACTTCGTAGCCGGCGATTCCGGATTCATCGAGCGGAGGATCCCAGCTCAAGATGACCTGTTCGTCTCCTGCAACGCCGGCGAGATTCTCTGGCTTTTCCGTGGTCCCCGTATCACCCGTCACGAGTTGGACAATTCTCGAGCCAAGGCTCGTATACCCGGCACTGTCCTGCGCAGTGAGTTGGTATGAGAGAATGATGTCACTCCCGTATTCGTTCGGATCTGCGTAGCTCAGCTGACCCCCGCTGACTACCTGTGCTACTTCTATAAGATTGGGATCCACGCCTTCGATCTTCCTGAGCACACGGTAGAGGGCGATGTCTGGCTCCGGATTAGCAGACCATGTGACTGTCACATGATAATTCCCCTGCTGCTTCACCTGCGACGCCGAGGGCCATTCCGGAGGCTGGGGGCGAAGGTTCTCGCGCAAGCCGACCCTGCGGCCGGCCAAGTATACGTAGTCCTTTGACCATTCGGCTGTACCGGAATAGTCTCCTGCTGTGTCCGGCATCTTGCGGAACTCGGACAAGACCTGACCACCGCCATCCCGAACGTAGAGGGTCTTCAGGAGTGACGATGAATCGATACTGGATATGCGATGCCCCTTCGCATCGTAGACATACCTGGCAATAGCAGCTTCTGTTCCACCATTTGGACCTGCGAGAACCTGTCGGATCTCATTGACGGTGTTCCGATATCCACGCTGGTAGCGTTTGATGTCAGACACTCCAAGCCACTGTCGGCCACCTTCAACAAGACTTCCATTCGAATCATGCTGATAGGACACTGCCGGATCCGTCGTTGAATCGATCGTTGTCTGCTGAGTGAGAATGCGGTTCGTGATCGGCACTGCCATGTTGAAGTCGTCAACTTCTACGACACCATCCGCTGAGATCTGCCTCTGCGTCATGTTTCCGAAGGGATCGTAAGAGAAGGCCTCGTCATAAACATGCCCATCGGCAAGAGTGTGCGCCTCAACGAGTCGATTCGACTCGTCGTAGCCATACGTATTACTCCCGATTCGTGAGATATTTCCAGCGCCGTCGTATTCATAAAGTCCACTGCTATAGGTCCAGCTCCCACCTTCGAGCACACCCCCTGTTATCTGCAGTGGCCGGTTTCTGATGTCGAACTGAATCGTGGTCTGCCCATCGCCTTGCGTGTAGAGCGTTTCAACCGCCCCCGCCGTGTTGTAGTTCACACTCGCGAGCACTGGGCCGGATGTCGCCCCTTCCGCGACCGAGACGGGAAGACCGCTTAAGTAGGTATATCGGAGGCTCATTGGCGTTCGCGAACCTCCGACCTCACGTGGATAGTCAATCCCCGCGGGGAGTCCCAGGTTGTTGTAGAGATAGCTCGTCTGTTCCCTTTGGGGCGGGGACACTCCTGCGAACTCGTGGACGGTCTCCGTCAGTCGGCCCGAAGGTCCGTTGTAGTAGTACTCCTCGGTCAAGACAAGCCCGTTGTCGTCATCGTAGCTCCTCACCGTCGTCAGCTTTCCGAGTGTCCCGGGAGTCCCCCTCGATATGCCAGGAAGGTTGGAGGTTGTTGCGTCGTACTCGTATTCTGTAAGCGTAATCGCACTCCCAGTCGCCGCGGGAATGACTCTCTCCTCGGTGACGCGTCCCGCGAAATCGTAGATTGACTCGAAGGTGTTTCCTTTGGCGTCCTGGTACTCGAGCAGGTTGCCCAGGGCGTCATACTTCGTATAGGTCGCCAATCCCTTCTCAGGGTGTTCCTCCCAACGTAGTCGGCCTAATGCATCGTAGCCAAATCGGCGCGTCTGCGTGACTGCTGGACCACCCGACAGCGTTGCTTCAATCAGATTACCACTGGAATCATACGAATAGAGTGCGTCTGCGCTGCCACTTGCTTCCACATCGACATAGACCAGACGACCCAATGCATCGCTGTAAAAGGTCGTCGTGCTGTCGAAATCGGTCCCGGACGCTCCGGCGACCTGGTTCATAGTGACCCTCGAACTCGTCCCAAAATAGGACCGCTCGGTCACCTTGTCGCCGCTGATCGGATCAGCGTCTGCAGGGATTTCACGCCGAACCCTCCCCAACGGGTCAACATAACCACTCGCACTGTCTGCGTAGTCAAAGATCGTCCCGGGCTCCGCCTGTCTTATGCCATCACAGGCGGTCTCATCCTGCCAGGTCCACTCGGACGTGAAGAGTGTGCGGCCACCAAGGTCATACGTCGTTTCTTGACAGGAAAAGCGAGGGTCAAAATTCGAGTCAAACGACCGCTTCTGAGTCGCAATCAATCGCCCCAACTCGTCATAGCGATATCTTGTGAAGATGAAGTCATCGGTTGGCAGCGGATTCCCCTGGACGTCGTAGTCTCGCCCCTGGCTGACGGTTGTTTCCCTGAGTGATACATAATCGATGGCCGATGGCGCCTCTGCTGCATCAGCTGGGACGATGTCCGTCAGTCGCCCGAGATGATCGTAGAGGAAATCCGTCTGAACACCTGAGGGCTCTCTAGACAAAATGATTAGTCCAGTATTGCCATCACGAACGTAATCGATGGTCTTGAGACTCGAGGCGCCTTGATAGAAGGCCTTCGATGCCAGGTATCCACCACACTCTCCTATGACGGTGCAGGTTCCACCAACTGGTGCGTATTGATACTCTATGTTGTATGTTGGTCCGCCATCTCCGGATTCGACAGTCTTCTGTATGACATGGCCAGACGCACTGCTATAGGCATACGTCGTGACGATGTCCCCAGGCTGCGCACTGAGGTTGTGTGGAGACCCGACGGACCCCGGTGAGGTTGCCCGTTCGATGCTCCGAATCAGCCGCCCATTCGCGTCATACTCGTTGTCAGTTCGAGCCAGAACCTGACTTCCGTCAGATACTTCCTTAAATAGCATCCGATCGGGGCGGTATATCGCAAATTCATACGGTGACTCGTAGTCTCGTATCACAACCTTGGGGGTGCTTACGTCGAACCCCGATTCAACCTCAGAGGCCCAGTGCCCCCACTCATCCCATCCGCTGCGAGTCACGCTATGCTCTCGACCGCCATCGTCCTGATGCTGAGTGGTCGTGCGCCAGACCCGAACATTCTCCCCAGAGTTTCCATAACCCCATGCTGAGATATCAGAGTCATACTGTTGGAGGACGCTTCGCACGAGGGGGCCACTATCATGAGGGCCCTCGAAATAGTCGACTCTGTGGTTGAGACCATCGCGCCATTCTGGTGCAAAGCCATCGTCGGGATGAATGCCCGTGAGGAGTGGAATCCCGCTGTCCTTCGATGAGTGGTAGTAGTAGACTGTATCGTTCCCTACATCATCCGTAACAACCACCTTGGTTGGGTTTGTGCTTGCGGAGACTTCTCGATCATATCTCCAGATCGCAACGTCCGCTCCACCAGGCCCCTCGATGGTCTTCTTCCAGATCTGCCGCGAATAGCTCGAATTGGTTTCGACAAAGGTCGGTTCGCCACTTGGCGGGTCCAATGGATTGTTCAGTGCGTTTATCGCGGTTCCACGCTCCAAGGAAGCACTGAGGAACTGATAGTAGGTGTAGTTGTACTTGATCCGCGTGAAGGCGCTGGTTGGCCCGTAGCATGGATTGTCAGTTTGTTGAGCAATCGGGAGCGTTCTGCACGTCACCTCACCATAGTCACCGAACCCCTTCCCGGCACCAAACCCTGGACCGCACTCCTCTCCAGCTGGACACACATCTTCATCTATGCAAATGAGATGCGAGCCCGTTCCCTGAGGATTGTCGCATCGAGGGGGCGCGTCATTCTGATATCCAAAGTAGAGGCTGTACTGATCGAGTTGGCCCGCCGAACCACGGTGCTTGTATTCTGGATAATCGATCCGAACAAGCTTCAGGACTGGCGAGTACGGCGTCGATGGCCCATCATAGTCGGTATCTTGATTCGCACGCTTGACGTCATATGCTTCATAGACGAATCGATAGGTTGCTCTGTGAGTGTCATCCGAAGTTGGCGTGAGGCTTTGGTCCTGCCCAAACGATGGGAGTGTCACGGCACGCGTGGCAACTGTGCTCCGACTCGCGGCACCCAGGTAGCAGACGTCGGTTGCGCCACCGGTACAATCTGCATCGGTTGTACAGGCCTGATCCGATTCAGTGCACCATGGTTCGTTCGCATTCGATCCAGCGACACACATCACACTCGGATCGTCCGATATCGGGCCCCCGATCGAGGCCCCGTTCACCCAAACGGTCCATTCGCAGTTAGAGAACTCGATTACCCGCCCGGTGCTGTCCTCGATTCTGGAGATGACGTGCTCGAAGTTGTTCCTATCGTCGTAGATGATCTTGAGATGATTTGGGTATGGGGTTTGTATGCGGGTTGAGCCGGCAGCGTACTGCCTCGTGCCAACCGAGGGATCTTCGATGAGGACCGTATACCATCCGCAGTGACTGAGGTACTTCTTCCTATTGTAGATGTCTTTAGCATCCTGATAATCTTCATCCGGATCCGCACATTCCACCCGCTCTTGCAGGGTATAGATGAGACCGTTCGCCGTATTAACCGTGAAGCACTCGGGCCTACAATCGTCGTTCTGAGTACAATCCTCCCCGACGAGTCCGCTCGTGCATTTGTTCGTCGTCACAGTGTCGCAGATCGGTTCACCGGCGTCCGGGTAACAGTTATCTACGGAAGGTCCTGAGATCCTTGTGTACCTCAGGTCTGCAGTTATAACGGGTGAGGGGAGGGAGTGTGGAGGTGGGAACGTCGTATTCCCATCTGTGGCGTGCAGTGTATGCTCTGAACCGTCTGGAGACTCCCAAAGCCAGGTCTTCATCATGCATCCCTGCCCGGGCAGTGTGTGGCTGCACTCATAGTTGAATTTAGAGTCCCTATAGACCCTCCCAAAGTGCAGGGTGAACCCGATCCCGAGTGGTCCTTCCCGATATGGAAGTACCCAATCTTCTCCTGGAATGAGGTTGTGGTTCATCCTGCTTGCTTCCCAGATCTTCGAGCCGTAGGCGAGACTGAGCTGATAGCCGAGTCTCGAATTGACTTGGTATCGTTGACCGATCGGAATGGTCAGATTCAGCCCCCCGTTCAAGACATCGATCGCTTCCCCGAACTGCCCGGTCTCGAAGATGTGATTTGTCTGAAACCCGACCGTCTCATTCTCATTGACAGCCAGGGCAAGTCCCGGTGCGGCGGCCAGCAAGATGATGGCTGTTAGGAACTTGGTAATGGTGTTCGGAGTCACGTGTCTCATGGTGTCTCTCCGTTGAGAGTTGCGGGAGTTTGTGGCGGGTTGCATGCTCCCGGGGTGGGTGGTCTTATTGGGACGCTCGGAGGAATCGATCAGAAGAGTCTCCTCCAGCAAGCATGATTCAGGACTGTAGTTGCGGCTACGGGTGGATCTTCGCGGGATCAATGTACGCGGTGCGCGTCAAGCTGTATAGACAATTTCGGACATCGCTGGTGAAATTTCAATCTTTTTTGCCGGACCTTGGCTTTATACGCACCCGGGGTGGTTCCTAGATAGCCTTTGAAGAGCCGCGTCATCGCTGATTGATCGGGAAATCCGTGCAGGGCCGCGATGTCGGTCAGAGCGAACTTGGACTTCGTGAGGAATCTCTCGATGCTCCTCACACGGGCGAGCGCGAGAATGATGTGGGGCGCACATCCCGTCTCAGTGACGACCCGCCGATGCAGATGGCGCGGCGTCATCCTCAGTGTCGCGGCCGCTTCCCGCACCGTGTATTGCTCCCGCGCGAGCGCCCGAGCCAGGGCGATGAAGATTCGCACGGCCTCTGTGTGATGATCAAGTGCAAGGAGTTGGTCACGCATGCTCCATACCCTGGAACGAGCGACGTGACTGCGACGAGGAACACGATTCCTCCTTTTTCCGAGAATCCTTGGTGAGACTGCTGGGCCGCGGGCCATCTTTCCCAGGTTCTTGACGCAGCAGGAGCGC
>JBDGYW010000405.1:0-6203 GCA_039588935.1 Gemmatimonadota bacterium
CTTAAAAAAGAGCCGTAGGTCGCATGCTGCAAACCCTGACTGCACAAAAGGTTAGCAACTTCTGGTCAATGGCGCAACCGTTACGGACCATCCATTTCCAGCTGCCCAAGTACGAAGTGCCATCAAGAGGTCTCTCGCGGAGCATTCGTGCTCGAGTGTGGCCGCCACACACGCAGCTTGTTCACCGTGCGCGAATTCGGCTCTGACAACGCGTGCTTTCGGGATGGTCCGGAGCGAGCCGATGTCGAGCGTGACTCCACCGGTGTTGAGTATGACCGCTATTGAAGACGTTCGCATGGGGAGAGAATAGCAGCGAACGAAGCGCGACATCTAACCATTCTGTTGCAGGGCAACGCAGAAGATTGCAGAGGTGCGGCGACCCTACCCTCTCTCTAACCCATACTTCTCGATCTTCTTGTAGAGGTTACTCCTGGGCATGACAAGCTTGCGTGCCGTCTCACTGACATTCCATGCGTTTTCAGACAACTTGCCCTGGAGAAACGCGCGTTCAGCATCCTGCTTGAACGAGTCGAATGTCTCACACATCATCAGATCACCGAGCGCGGCATCTTGCGCCATTCCTGTGAGGCGACTCACATCCGTGACAGTGATGACATTTTCCGTCGCGAGGATCACAAGCCGCTCCACCGCGTTACGCAGCTCTCGTACATTACCGGGCCAGTCACGAGAAGCCATCGCCTCGAGAGCATCGGGCTCAAACTGTTTTGGCTTGAAGCCGGAGTCCTTTGCAAGAGCACCAACAAACTTTGCCACCAAAGCGCTAATGTCTTCCCGTCTCGCACGCAACGGCGGCACCTGGATCGGCACTACATTCAATCTGTAGTAGAGATCTTCACGGAATCGTCCTTCCGAGATTTCCCCTTCGAGGGTTTTGTTGGTAGCTGCCACCACTCGCACATCGACGTTGACTGCTCTGGTTGCACCGATGCGAGTGACCACACCCTCCTCTAGTGCTCTGAGCACTTTCGACTGGGCAGCAGCACTCATGTCGCCCACTTCATCCAGGAAGAGTGTGCCGCCATCGGCCTGCTCGAACTTGCCGGATCTGTCAGCGAAGGCTCCTGTGAACGAGCCCTTCATGTGACCGAACAGCTCGCTTTCGATCAATTCGCTCGGGATCGCCGCGCAGTTGACCTCAATGAACGGTTTGTCGACTCTCGGAGACAGGCGGTGGATAGCGCGTGCCACTAACTCCTTTCCGCTGCCATTCTCGCCTGTGATCAGAACCCGAGCGGGTGTTGGTGCAACCTTCTCGATGACATCCAGGACCTGTCTGATCGCAGAACTGGAACCAACGATCTCATAGCGGTCCAAGACGTTCTCTCGCAATCGTTCGTTTTCCGATGTGAGATCAACGTGGTCCAACGCGTTGCGCAGGGTGAGCAGGATGCGGTCGGTGTCGAGTGGCTTCTCGAGAAAATCGTACGCACCGAGCTGAGTTGCCTCGACCGCCGTTTGGATCGTGCCATGGCCGGAGATCATGACGACGTACACCTCGGCATCCATCTTTCTCAACTTGGCAAGTGTCTCCAACCCATCCATCCCAGCCATCTTGATGTCGAGAAACACGAGGTGAGGATGAAACTCCGGAACAACCTTCAGCGCTTTGTCGCCAGACTCAGCTGTCCTGACCTCAATACCTTCGTACTCCAGAGTCTGACGAAGTGCCTCGCGGACACCTCTTTCGTCGTCAACCACCAATACTCTCTTGGCCATCAGTTGGCTCTTCTATAAAAGGTCACACCGTCCGGCCGAACTTGCAGATCATCAACTTCGGCCGGAACGGCGAGTAGCATCATTCCCCCCGTACCTCCCGTGAGGCGATCGACCAAGACTGGAATGGCCGGCCCAGGAAACGGAAACGACGCAACTCGAAACTCGTCAACTACCCAGCCGATCACACCTGGTGCTCGAACTTCAGCAGGTCCTGAGATGCGAATCGGTTCACGTGGATCAATCATACCCCGAAGTGGTCCAAGAAGATCGCGGCCAAAAAGTTCGGTCTGTAGAGTGGCCTCGAGCGTGAACCGATTCCGCGCTATAGTCACGGTAATGGAATCGAGTGCTTGTTTGGCCCCACTCGGGAGTCGATCCTCGATCAGCGATGCCACTTCGTCCGCCGAGAGAACCACGCGTCCCGGGCCATCGCGACGCGAAATCGCCCTCTCCTTCTCCATCGCAGACTGCAGCGCATCCGGTGACGGACTACCGATTGCGGTCAGCGAAGACCTGGCATCGGTGTCTCGCTCGACAACAGACCGGTAAGCGTCAGCGATATCGTCCCTGAAGTACCAGACTCCGACCGCCCCCAAAAGGAGTACGGTCAGACAGCCAATGCCGGCGAACAGGTTAGTGAAACAACCGCGAATCACCCGGATAGCCCAATCGAAGAACGGACAGTGTATTTCGCTCCAGCGGGTGAGAGTTCGCTCTGCATCAGCTCAATCGATCGTACGGGAAACTCAGCATCGAAATCGAGCCCGTCGAGTACTCCCGGCAACCCAGCCAATCTCGAGGACGTAGCGTCCCGGCGGAGGCGCCCCAGCGTAACGTGGGGATGAAACGCACGTGTCTCGCGAGCAAAGCCGATCTCACTGGCATTTTCTTCAACCTGTCGCTGCAGGTTTTGGAGGGGTGGAGGTGGCATACATCCCACCCAAATCACCTTCGCTCGGCGGGCGTTGGGAAACGCACCGAATCCTCCCAGAGGCAAGATAAACGGAGATACTCCGGCCGCTGCCGCCCCCATTGCATTCTGGACGCCTTCCGCGCGGTGCGTCGATACCTCACCAAGGAATTTGAGCGTTATGTGTATCGCTTCCGGCGCAACCCATTTGATCTCGTATCGCCGCTCACGTAGCGAAGCCGTACTTTCCCAAATTTCCTCACGAATCCAATCGGGCAAGTTGATGGCTATGAACAAGCGCAAGATTGATCCCCGTTGTCAGGCCAAGACTTCAATTTCGGGAGGCGAATCCGTCAGCAGACTCCCCCGTCGATAACCGGTGAGATCGAGAGTGACTTGTGTGAATCCGAGTCTTGCGAACTCCGCGGCAATCGCCGACTTTGCCCGACGGACCTTCACGAACTCCGAGTCAGCGACCTCGATCCGAGCTTCATCACCGCGGTGACGCACTCTCATGTCCCCTTCAATGCCAAGCCTCCGCAGCAGAGCCTCACCATCCTCCACCTGTGACAAACGCTCGGGTGTCACCTCGAGACCGTAGAGCACACGACTGGAAAGACAGGGCGCCGCAGGAGAGTCCCAGATCGGGATCCCCAGTTCACGTGCCTCTGACCGAACCAACTCCTTGGAATAGCCTGCATCCGCAAGGGGCTTCACGATAGCGAATTCGTCGGCTGCAGCGAGGCCGGGACGGTGTTCGCCCAGATCATCGGCGTTGGTGCCCTCAGCGACCACCGACATACCATGTTCCTTGGCGGCATCGACCAATCTTGTCCACAGCTCGCGTTTGCAGTAATAACAGCGCTGCGTGGAGTTGGCCGCGTACTCAGGATCATCGAGTTCGTTGGTGCCGACCTCGATCAGATTGAGGTCGAATTGGGTGGCTATCTGTCGGGCCTGTTCTAGCTGAGTGGAGGGCAGCGAGGGACTCGTTCCCACGGCAGCCACAGTCCCGTCCTTCCCCAGCACTCTCCTGGCAACCACTGACAACAGCGCTGAATCCACGCCGCCCGAAAATCCTACGAGCATCGACTCATAGCCGGCGATTACGCGTTCTAAAGTAGACGTGTCCATGGGGAAACAATATACGGGTAGTGAGTGGTATGTGCTGAGTGTGAGTAGGCGGGCAGCCCCACTCACAATCTCGACATACTGCTCACCACACTCAGCACTCAGCTCAAAGATTCCTCTCAGCAGGTGATGTTCGCTACCGCCTCACCGCCCCACTATCTCCTCCCCTGCGCCTGGCAAGTTCTCTGTAATACTCTTCCACCAGTTCACGGTAGCCCTCCGGCACGGCATCGGAGCCGGATAAAAACAGGCGCTGATCGTCGTCGAGCTGGAGCTGGCGCCGCAAGTTGAACTCGAACTCCTTGAGTCCCTGAATCACCTCAGCCTCCAGCAACGCAACGCCCAGTGCTTCACCGATCGTGCCGCGGTTATCCATGCCACCCATCTGGTTGATCACCTGGTCCAGCTCCCCGACATCAATTCCTTCCTGGGCCAATTCCCGCCTGAGTTCCGACAACTCCTGCATTTGCTCTCTGAACTCGCGAGTGAACTGACGCTCATCCTCCCTGTTGAGCCGCCCACCACCGCCCTGCCCTTGCTGCCCCTGCCCCTGCTGTCCTTCCTGCCCCCGTTGCCGCTCCTGTCCCTGCTGCCCCTCCTGCCCCTGCGGACCTTGCTGCCCGCTCTGCTCCAGTCTCTCCTGCAGCCGTTCGCTCAGCGACTCCAAGGCAGTAACGGCATCCCTGGTATCGTCTAACGCCTGCTCAAGGCGCTGCCCTTGAGTTTCTCCAATTGCATCGACACCATGCTGAACAAGCTGCCTCAACTCGTCCACATCTGTCTCGATTTGTGCCTCGAGATTTTGCACGTACTCCGACGAACGATCCTGAATCACACCGCGCGACCAGAGGAGCTTTTCGCGCAGCTGGTTGTCCCGTATCGAGCGTGCGGCCGCCTCCAGCATACGCGAAGCATCCTGCTGTTCCTGACGTGCCTCCCGGGCCATCCGATCCAGCTCGGCTTCGATTTCCGCCACCTCTTCAGCCATGCCTTCTTTGCGTTCTTGGAGGGGTGGCGCTGCCTCTCGGCGCTCCCGAAGATCGTTGCTGAGATCGTTTACGTCTGCGATCATGTCGCGTTGCTGCTCCGCCAACTGCTCGACCCTGCGAAGAGTTTCCTCTGCATCACGCTCGAGGCGGGCTGACCGGTTTCGATCCAGCAACCGGCGCGCTTCTCTCAGTTGATCCAGCGCCTCGACTCCCTGAGCGACGCCATTGTTGCGAGCATTGGCCGCCGCCTGGCGCATCGCATCGGCCGCCTCCCGGAGGTCACGCGCCGTCTCCTCCAACTCGGGGCGTTCTTCTTCGCGGGAAAGCCTCTCCAACTGCCGTGCCAACTCCTCGGCCTCTTCGGCAAGACGCCGCTGCCCCTCTGCTCCCCCTCCCCCACCTGCAGCTTGTTGAGTCATGTTCTGCTGCTGCGCACGCATCCGTTCGTTTTGTTGTTGCTGGCGGCGGGAAAGCTCCCGAAGCCGCTGCATCACCTCATCCAATTCTTGATCGGTCTGCTCGCGCTGACCTCTTTGGACCTCTTCGTACTGGTTACGCATTCTGTCGAGTTCCAGCTCAAACAGATCCGCCAGGTCGTCAGCATTTGCTTGCTCTCCCCCACCACCGCCGCCACCACCTTGCTGCTGGCTCACTTCGGTCTCACCGTACAAAGCTTCTGCGCGCTGGAGATGCTGAAGCGCAATCTGCTCCGGTGAAAGCGCCTCGCGCGGCTCCCCTGCCCGGAGCAGTTCCTCGGCTGCCTCCATCGCAGCCGCCGCCGTGTCCAACGCCTCGGTGATTGCGGTAAACGTCGTGTCTAGCTGAGTAATGCCACGTGTTTGAATTCGACCTGCGAGTGTCGCCACCTCCTCGAGAGCCCTGCCCTGCGCTAGCGCAAGTGTGGCCAGGTTCTCGTCGAACTCAGAGTCGGAATAGCGCCATCTGTCTCTGATGAGATTGAAGGTTCCCGCAATGATCTGCCGTTGCTGTGCAGACAAATCGTCGCGATTCTCGCCTCCTCCACCTTGCTGCTGCCCACCCTGCGATTCCGCCTGCCGGTACGTTCTGTCAAACGGCCGAACTTCGAAAAAGTAGATGTCGCTGGAAGCCTCTTGCTCGCCGCCGCTTCGCGCCACCTCAATCGTTCGCGCGTAATACGAGATTATGTCACCAGGCACGAGTTCGATCTCTTCCAGATAAAACGTGTGACTCGCAGTGAGTTCTCTGCGTGAGCCACGTCCCGAGTAGAGATTGACGGTATCTTCTTCTCCGCCATTGACCGAGTAGATGAGCTCCAGCCCACCTATTCCGTAGTCGTCTTCACTCGTGACCTGCGTGAAGATCTCCTCGATAGACGTCACAGTGATGTCTCGACCCGGTTTCTCGAAAGAGACTGATGGCGGCAGGTCGGCCAGAACGTCGATGAAATAGTCCGG
>JBDGYW010000406.1:0-9641 GCA_039588935.1 Gemmatimonadota bacterium
GACGGCATTCGCATGGTCGTAAGAAGAGATGATACCGTCCTTCTGATAAATGACCTTTCGCCAATCGCGGCCGCGGGGTGCGGGCGTGCCCCGATTGTCCACGCTCATCACGATGTACCCTTGTTCCGTCAGGTACTGGAACCACAGCCCATAGCCGACCCAGCTGGCCCAGAGGTCCATGACCATGGCCCCAATTGGATCTCCATAAACGTAGAGCAGCGTCGGGTATTTCTTAGACGGGTCGAAGTCGTTCGGCTTCATCATCCACATGTCCAGCTCGATACCTTCACCGATGTCCACACGGAAGAACTCGGTGGGCCTCTGCTTGATTGCGGCAACCTTCTCACGCAACTCGGCGTTGTCCACCATCACGCGGGCCACCCGGTGGCTGGGTAGCTCCACCATGGAATACACGGGTGGCGTGTCGAACGTCGAGAAGGTGTGCCGCGCCCATTTGGCATCCGGCGACATGTTGTACGTGTGCCACCCTGCCTGGTCGGCCGGCGAGAACTTGGCGTACATCAACGACGACTCCGCCATTTCGCCAGCACCGAGTTCGCGCTCGATGGTGTAACGATCTTGGAGTGCAGTCTTCAATCGGTCCAGTAAGTCAGCCACAAGCTGCGTCCCCGGTACCGAATTCAACTGCTATGAATACGCCCGTGTACGGGAGACGTCCAGGGTGAGAAGACACGCGCGAAAAAATGCAACATTTTGGGTGCATATGTAATTTGGCACACTATTGGCGCACAAGCACAAAAGATGAGCTGCCACTCGCTACCGCTCATCCTCTAAATTGTTGTATTGTATCGACTTACGAAGTCGGGACGGTGGGATTATGGTTGCGGGCAGTCGCTATCGCGACTGCTTGGCAGAGCGACCATCGCCG
Organism: Gemmatimonadota bacterium; assembly: GCA_039588935.1. GTDB lineage: Bacteria > Gemmatimonadota > Gemmatimonadetes > Gemmatimonadales > GWC2-71-9 > JBDGYW01. Next base: position 890 of record JBDGYW010000406.1, read on the forward strand.
AAGGCGAACGCTGGTCCACCCACGACCCCCTGTTGCGAAGCAAACCGAGGCTGCGCAGCAGCCGCAGGTTCACCCGATTTTGGTGAGATTCCCGAACACAGCATTCCCGGATTCGTTGGAGCCTTCGAGCGTTGACAACGCCGTCTCGTCGCCGGCTACGGCTCGTCTCGCCAGGCGCAGATCTTCATAGAGTTCCGTGTGCTTGGTCATCGGCTTTCGTTGAATAGTCACTCCGTGCAGCCAAAATCCTTTGCTTCCCTGAACGGCCCTGAACCCTTGGCTGTCGGGCAGTTTCGAACTGCGCTCAATGCTCGGGGTACATACAATCACCGTCTAGTTGACAGTACGAGTTTCGAGCCACTCTCTGTCATATATCGGCCTGTCTAGGCGCACCAATCGGCTGACACTCTCTGCGGTAGCACGATCGCTGCCACGCGGATGGTGGAAACAACGACTGGAACGGAGGCAAGGAAACATGTTCAGGTTGGCGGCAGGAACTATCGCCATGATAGCTAATCTCTCGATAGGTGTCCCGACAGCTCACGCTCAGGAAAATGCCAATGAGGCCAGACTCAATCGCCTACAGCCACCCGACCAGGTCATGGATGCCATTGGCATCCGGCCGGGGATGGTCGGTGCGGAGATCGGAGCTGGGCGTGGACGGTATGTCGTGCAGCTTGCGGTTAGAGTCGGCGAGAGCGGGAAGATCTATGCTGAAGACATAGACGCCGGAGCCTTGACACATCTGGACCAACGTTGCGAACGCTGGGGACTCACCAACGTCGAGTCCGTTCTCGGCGACGTCACCGAGCCGAGACTGCCCGACAGTGAGCTGGACTTCATCTTCATAATCTCTTCTTACCACCATTTCGCAGATCCGACAACGCTGCTTCGCAATGCCAGAACGGCACTCAAGCCCGACGGGGTGTTGGCGATCGGAGAGTGGCTGACGTCAACATCTCCGGAGCAGGTGGAAGTTCAGGTGAGCGCCGCCGGCTTCAGCCTCGAACGCACCGAGACATTCCTCGAAGCGAACGGCATGTACATATACGTGTTTCGGATTGACGATACTCACCGGCAATGATCATGAACGACGCCGGTGACGACCTATCGAGACAGCTGAGGCTGTTCCCGGCCACCAACATCGTCATCGCCGACATGATCGGTGCCGGGATCTTCACGACCTCGGGACTCCTCTTGCTGGAACTCGGCAGCCCACTGCTCATGATCGCCCTCTGGATAGGCGGAGGGATACTGGCCTTGTGCGGCGCGTTGTGCTACGGAGCGCTCGGCGCAGCCATGCCGCGGGCCGGCGGTGAGTACGCGTACCTCTCCGCACTGTTCCATCCGCTCGTCGGGTTTCTGAGTGGCTGGGTTTCGTTCTTCGCCGGATTCTCCGCTCCGCTGGCGGCTTCGTCGCTGGGCTTCAGTGAGTACCTCGGCACAGCGTTCCCACCACTTGGCGCCGCCGACCACGCAGATCTAATCAAGAAGGTGGTCGCACTGACGGTGATTCTCATGCTCGCCCTCGTTCATCTGCGCGGTCTCGCGTTCGGCTCGAAGATCCAGAACTACCTGACCGTGGGGAAGGTGCTCCTTATCGTCGGCTTCGTTGCGGCTGGATTCGTCGCAGGTCAGGGTGACATCGGCAACTTTCGCGAGCGTATCGCCGTTGACACTCCGGATGCGAACTGGCGGGTCATCGGCCTGTCGCTGATGTGGATCATGTTCGCCTACAGCGGCTGGAACGCCTCGGGATACATCGGTTCGGAGATTCAGGACCCGCGCCGGAACCTGCCCCTGTCGCTTCTACTCGGCACCGGAACAGTCCTGTTGCTCTACGTGAGCCTAAACGCGTTGTTCGTCTACGCCGTGGCGCCGCGTGAGATGCAGGGCGTGATTGCCGTAGGAGGGCTTGCGGCATCGCACCTCTTCGGCACGGCCGCCGAGCGGTTGGTTTCCCTCCTAATCGCCTTCGCTCTGCTTTCGGCGATCAGCTCTCTCATCATTATCGGCCCACGTGTTTATTACGCCATGGCCAAGGACGGCTACTTCTTCAAGAGCGTCGCGCGCGTGCACCCGGTTCATAGAGTCCCTTCGACGGCCATCGTGCTGCAATGCCTGATCGCGGGTGTAATGGTGCTATCCGGAACGTTCGACCAGATCCTGACCTACATGGGTTTCTGCCTGGGGATCTTCCCAATCCTGGCCGTGTTGGGTGTGTTCAAGGTACGGCCCGGCGACAACGGCAGGTCCCGATCGGGCGTGTACGTTCTTGCCGCGATAATCTTTGCCTCAGTCAGCCTGGCGATTCTCGTGCTCGCCTACTTCGAGCGACCTGTCGAATCGTCCATCGCTCTGGTGACCGTCGGCGTGGGCGTCCCATTCTACCTGGTCTTTGCGAAGGCAAAGCGCGAGGAGTCAACACGGTGATACGGCCGGGAAATGCAGCGTGCAACCCAACGTTTCTGCGTGCAGCCGCGTATGTAGAATGAGGGTCGAACCATGAATGCGACACCACATATCCTTTGGATTTCTCTTGCGGCCATGCTGTTGAGTGTTGCAGCACAGCCCTGCGCCGCACAGGACCCCCGGGTACAAGAGGACCTCGACGCCAGGGTGCGGCGCTTTCTCGACGGGCATCGGAGATCCTGGCGGGACATGAACGTCCCTACGGCGGACGGACAGGTATTACACGACCTGATTGTGGAGAACGGATACACACGAGCGCTCGAGATCGGTACCTCCACAGGGCACTCCGCCATCTGGATTGCATGGGCCCTCAGCAAGACCGGCGGGAAACTCATCACGATCGAGATCGACGAGGCGCGGTATCGCGAAGCGCTGGCGAACTTCGAGGAGGCCGGTCTCAGTGACTACATCGACGCCCGGCTCGCGGACGCGCACGAGATGGTACCTGCCCTGTCCGGCCCCTTCGACTTCGTATTCGTCGACGCCGATAAAAACTGGTACACCCAGTACTTCCGTGACGTGCTGCCCAAGCTCGACGTCGGCGGTTGTTTCACGGCGCACAACGTGTCGAACCGAGCAAGGGGGAGACGCGGGCGGGGCGCTGGTGGGACCGGTCAGTTTGTCGAAGTGCTCACGAACACGCTGAACCTCGATACCGAGTTCGTGATGGGTGGGGGCGGGCTCTCCGTGAGCTACAAGCGGTCTCCGTAGTCACCGGCCCGACCGCTCGTGCCACACATTTAGGCCAATTGCGAAGCAAACCGAGGCCGCATAACCTCCGCAGGTTCACCCCATGCCCCACAGAACCAGGGTGCGTCCGGCAAAACCGCTTGCTTGGATATCAGGAACCACCTGAGTCGTGCATCAACCGGACAGTCGTTCCCATAGATCCTGGGCGATGAAGGCATAGCCCCGGCCAAGTGGATGGCTCATATCGGCGTAGAGGTCACTGGGCAGGACCGGTGGGGTGTAGTAGGGCAGGTTACGGTCGTGCAACCAGGACTCGACGTATGCGAGAATTCCCCTGTACACCGCCTGGTTCGAAAACTCGAGCATGTGCTCGTTCAGTGGTCCGACCAGAACGAACAATCTGTTTCCACGGGCCTGAAGGACATCCACCAGACGCTGAAAGGCCTGCCATTGCAGTGAACTTTCCACGTCCACCCAGGGCAGCGACTGCCGGACCGCCCCTTCGACAAACCAGGCTTGGGCGTTCGGGTGGGGCGGATCCTCTGATTCGGGCAGTGTGAGATTGACTTGGCGGAATGGATTCAGGTAAGGATTGTCCATCGTCCAGTGGGGCAAATCGGTGTTGGAGTAATAGGCGATCTGGATATGCCGGGACAAATCCAGGAATGGGAGGTGTCGGGCCAGCACGATACCCAGCCTCTTCGAGACGGGTGCCTCGTAACTGGGAATGGTCGGGGCGAACTGTGGCACCAGGCGGGGATGATTGAATTGGAACCCTCTCTCCAGCTGAAGGTCCGCTTGCGGAGAACTCACCCAAAGGAGGTTCAGATGCAGGACAACCTCTCTATCGGATAGGCCGGCGCAGGAATGCTTGATCAATCCTTCCAAGGCCAAGGGATGGGTACCGTCCAGTCCAGCATTTACGAAACGTTCTGCCCCAGCCTGTTGGTTCAGAAAGAAAGACAGGGTCTCATCCTTCCTCACATACTGCCCCCATACGAACGAGTCCCCGATGACGAAACTCTTTTCCGACTCGCCTGCTTCTCTGCAATACCTGTCGAAGAGCCAGTAATCCTCACTCAGGTCGTACGGTATGCGGTAATCGGCGGAGGGTTCGAACCCTTCGAGCCTACTCCAGATCGGCCCTGCGACGACTGCTAGCACAAGAAGAACCAACAGGAGACCCAACCACTCGCGTATCGTCAACCGTTCTGCGTTGCTCGAAAACGGCGGGATCTTTCTTTGGTGCCCATCATTCATGGTGGGTCTCAGAATTGGAAGTAGATGAAGGGTAGGCCGGCTCCTGATGGAAAAACAGCCAGGTAGAGGATCATCCCTACGGCCAACCCAATACGGATTGGTGCCGCGGACAAGACCGGTCTGAAGCGGGATTCCATCGCGAACTGGTAAAGCCACGCGGAAAGTATCAGAAGCAGCATCATCAACGGAAACCCAGGGTCGGTCCATCCATCGGTGAAGATCTTCGTCACGATGAGGAGGGCGTCGCCCAAGCTGGCTGCCCTGAAAAAGATCCACGCGAAGGTAACGAAGGCGAAGACCAACATCTGCTTGGCAAACCCGGGCACTCGGATCCGGTAGAAGCTGGTCCGCTCCAACTCGCGAGTAACAAATCGCCCCAAGGCGTGGATGCCGCCCCAGATAACGAAGGTCCACGCCGCACCGTGCCAAAGACCCGAAATCAGCATGGTGAGAGCCATGTTCCCATACGTGGCGACCGACCCGTTCCGATTCCCTCCCAGGGGTATGTACACGTAATCCTTGAACCAGCTGGAGAGGCTGATGTGCCAGCGGCTCCAGAACTCTCCCAGCCCCTTAGCCAGATAGGGGTTGTTGAAGTTGAGCATGATGCGGATTCCGATCAAACGCCCGATTCCACGGGCCATGTCGGTGTAGCCACTGAAATCGAAGTAGATCTGCCACCCGAAGGCGAAGGTGGCAAACAATAGCGCTGTCCCGCTGAACAACTCGGGCACGTCATAGGCGCGGTCCACATAGAGGGCCAAGTAATCGGCCAGGGCGACTTTCTTGAAGAGCCCGACAAGGAAGAGTGACAGGCCGTCCGAGACATCTTCCCAGGTGAGGGCGACCTTTCGCCGCAGCTGGGGCAGGAGGTTTCCAGCCCGTTCAACAGGACCGGCTACCAGCTGAGGGAAGAGGGACACGAACGTGGCATAACGAATGAAGCTCTTCTCCTTCTCCACCTTCCCCCGGTAGAAATCGATGGTGTAACTCAGGGATTGGAAGACGTAGAATGAGATCCCTACCGGTAGCAGGACGTCGGGATGGGGTAGGGAGTAGGAAACCCCCACAGAAGAGAGGAAGCGGTTGAGATTGTCGGCCACGAACGCGCCGTATTTGAAGAAGCCCAACAACGCCAGGTTGTTGAAAACGCTCAGGGACAGCCAGAGTCCCCGGCTCCGGGATCTGGCCATGAGGCCGACCATGAAGTAGTCCACCGCGGTGGACCAGGCGATGAGGCCCAGATAGAGGGGATTCCACCACCCATAAAAGACATAGGAGCAGGACAGCATCCAGGGGTCTTTGAACCGGGTGTGCTTGGTGAGAAGGAATACCGGATAGAAGAGAAGAAAAAAGAGGAAAAAGACCCAGCTATGGAAGAGCATGGCTCAACGAAACCGGCTCACGGAGGGGGTGGCCTTACGCAACGGAATCCGATTGCGTCACTCACCATACAGCCGTCGTCTACCGACGCGCTGAAGGTGCGGTAGGAGGAGCGGATGGTTTCAGCACTCGAACTCCAGCCCCCACCCCTGACGACCCTGAACTCTCCCAAAACCGGCCCCCGGGGATTTCTTTCCGGACTAGAGCGATAGTAATCCTCCCCGTAGTAGTCGTGGACCCACTCGGCCACATTGCCATACATGTCGTGTAACCCCCAGGGGTTCGCGCGCTTGGTGCCTACCTCCTGGGTTCGTAAGCCGGAGTTTTCTTCCGTCCAGGCGTACTGACCTAGTCTTCGACGATCATCTCCGAAGGAGTATTCAGAGCGGGTACCGGCCCGTGCTGCGTATTCCCATTCAGCCTCTGTGGGAAGGCGGTAACCGTTCGCTTCGAAATCACATTCCAGGGTCTCTTCGTCGTAACAAGGATCCAGACCCTCCTCGTACGACCTCTCGTTGCAGAATCGGATCGCATCGATCCAGGTTCGCTGCTCTACCGGCAGACGATCTCCCTCGAACCGGGATGCGTCGGAGAGTTGGAGCCGGCGGTACTGATCCTGGAAAACTTCGTATTTGTCCATGAGGAAGGCATCCACCCACACCCTGTGAAGCGGGCCTTCGTCGTCCTCTCCCCTATCGTCGCCCATCTCGAACCAACCCCCGGGGATCAAGACCATCTCCACACCCGATTGGGTGACAAAAGTCGAGGGCATCTCGCCCTCACCGACTCCCGAATCCGAACCGCCACATCCTTGGTTTGCCATGCAACCGTCTTCCTCATCTTGTCTCCTACCTTTGCGCTACCCAATCCGGTTCTTTGTTGTGATCTCCATCGGTGGTGATCTGGACCCACTTCCCCGTGTCGAGTTCCAGGACGCTGATGTTCCATCCCGAGGCTCTTTGGCCCACGGCTTGTCCGCCTCTCGAAGGCCCGTAGCTGAAGGCCAGATATTTCCCATCGGGTGACCAGTCCACGTGATAGACCTTGTCGTCTCTATTCACGACCACCACAGGTTGTTGATTGACGACATTGTCTCTGCGGGTGGATGGGGTGAAGGTTCCGATCCTCAGTTCGTGGTCCGTTCTTCCCCATGCAATACGAGATCCGTCGGGGCTGATGTCGGGACGGCAGCCCCTGATGGATAGAGCGCTAATGCCCGCTTCTGAGGCATCGAAAAGAACGTTCCCCCGCCCCCGCCCTCTCGAGGTGGCGACGAACCAATGTCCGTCGGGAGACCAGGTCAGGTTGTACAGCATCCTCAGCTTTTCCTCGGGGTGTTCCCGGGTTGTCCCGGTGGCGAGGTCATAGATGGTCAGGCCCTCGTTGGATGTCATGCTGCTGTTGTATCGCTCATACTCACCTTTGAGGTAGGCGATAGAACGTCCGTCGCCGCTCCACGTGGGCTGATAGGCGTTTTCAGCAACCTTGGTCTTTCCGGTACCATCCACGTTCATGTAGTAAACGTTCCGGCTTCGATCCCGCCTCCCCTCTCCTTCGATGGCTACAAAGAGGATCTTCGTTCCGTCCGGGGATGCGTGGGGGTAGTGCTCGTTAATGGCCGGCGTGTTGGTGAGGTTCACCCTATTCGAGCCGTCGGCGTTGACCAAGAGGATCTCCCAATTGGAATCCCCATCCGTGTCCTGAAGCGACTCGTACACGATCCTGTAGGGAACGGCAGCGAGATTCAACTCCGACTTCGGCAGTGGAACCCGCTGTACCGGGAGGGACGGATCCTCCGTGACCCGAGCATTCCGCCTAGATCTTCGGTTTTGGGAAGCAGCGTAGTCGGAGAGCACCACGAGGAGGACGATCGCTAGTGAGATGCCGTTTACCAGTACCTGCACGGGGGCAGGTGAGTATCTCTTCATCATCGAGTCCCTCACTGAAGTTGGCGCCTACATTGAAGATAGGCTCTGCGGCGGTCCGGTGTTTGATGGGGGCGTAAGAATCCTGTAAGAACTCCGAAAGGGAAAAGTGTCCGTTGTTAGACACCCGGAGGCTGGTCTCGGATCCAATGGGGTCAGCGGAAGGCCCAGAGCCTTGGATATCGTTGGCCCACCAGCACACTATGGGCACACAAAGCAATCGGTGGAGCCCAGGTCATGGACTCCCCCAATCGCGCATCCCTTTGCTCTAAAACGGCTTGCTCAAGTCGGAACGGCGGGATTTGTTGCAAAGCACTGCGAGCATCGCCGTAGGCTAGCGCAGCACCACCCACGACCCCTGTTGCGGAGCATACCGAGGACGGCGCCGAAGGCCGCCGCAGGTACACCCCATGCTGGCGAGCAACTAGGTGAAATACGACAAAGAGTAGCATTCACGCGGTGTTCTGGGCATCGGTGTCGTATCTCCGAGGCGTCTAGTGAGGCTGATGTCGCACGGAACTCACAACAATACTCACAACACAGGGTTTCACCCCCGACACGCGGATAATGACTATGCCGCACCGGGCGGACTCATCGTGACTCATCGTGACAAATCGGGAAAAGAAAAGGCGTTATGGGATTGCTGCAGCGCAGTGTTTTCCCACCGAGTCACATTGAATGACGATCAGTACGGCACACTGAAGGCACACTAACCGAACTGCTCGCGTGAGCGGGAAGCCAAGCCGGCCGTATTTGGTTCGATGAAGCAGACCAACCTTCTCGACATCGTTCCTAGCGGCGACCTGCCGTTCACCGCCGTCCAGGAGTCGCTGTCGCACGAGATCCGGCTGCGCAAGCCGGATGTCTGGGACATCGGAGGTTACTCGCGCGGCTTGTAGGTCTCCGCGACCTCCAGGTAGTACTGCTGCAGCACAAAAAACGCCTGCTTCTTGATCCCCCGCTCCGAGAGCAGGCCCTTGCGGTTCCAGAAGTCCTGGATCCCAGACAGCGGTCGCCGCGGG
>JBDGYW010000407.1:0-6181 GCA_039588935.1 Gemmatimonadota bacterium
CTACGGCAACCACTCGCCGAACAGTGTCGCGTACAGCATCCGGTAGATGTCGGTGTTGTCCACTGTCGTAGGAAGCAGCCCGGCATTCAACCCGTGTGCCCTCGCCACGATCCCACCCATCAAGTCTTCCGTGTCCGCCCAGGCAATTCCGAAGTAGTGCCGTCTGCCGAACTGGTCCGGCAACGAAACGAATGGAAGGGAACCCGATCCTGTCGGGCCATCCAGTGGCGCCCCGTTACGGGTAATCAGACCGAGCGGCATTTCGGCATCGGCCGGGTTCTTGACCGCAAACACTTCCATGCCGCCGGCGTCGCTGTCCGCAACAGTGATGACCATTGTACTCGGGTGACGGTCAATGTAGTCGAGCGCAACACCGATGGCAGTGTCGGCCCTTGCCAGAGCCGTAAGTGTGCCAATCGCATTGTTGACGTTGGCGAAGTTGTCGGAACCCTCCTCTTCAACGACGACCAAGAACCGCTCCCCTCTTGCCTCGAGCAAGCGGAGCGCTACGTCCAGCATCTCGGCAACGGTCGGGGCGCTCGGGTAGTAAAGCGGCCCACCGCCATAGAGCTGCAGCTCCTGGTCGGTGCGATCGTTGAAGGTGTGCGCGGGTGCAAAGAGCCCCAGTACCTTCTCGGATGTAGTGGGAATCGCCTGTAGCTCATCCCGGGTGTACACGATCGTGTATCCGAGTTCCTCCGCCCTATCCACCAGATTCTTGCCATCTCTGCGAACCCCTGGTACACCATGTCGCCCGACGACGCCGTACGGCAGCATCAGCGCCTCTCCGCCGCCCAAGATGATGTCCGTACCACTCTCCAGAATCTGAAGCGTGATCGTGTCAACTTCCGCCCTCGCTTCCGCACTGGCAGCAAAAACACCGGTCCCTGGCTCGGCCAAATGCCCGGAGTTGATCAGGGCCGTGGCCATACCTTCACGTATGGCTTCGACCAAAACGCTGTGCGGCTGGCCCGAAAGCGATGTCAGAGGAGTGATCCCGTTCATTCCATATGATTCGTGCGGAACCTTGACGCCAAATGCGTGGACTGTTGCCGCACCATTCGAAGTACTCGCAGCGGAATTCGTCAGATGTCCGCGGTAAACCCCGAGCCGTTCCATCCGATCCCAGTTGAGTTCACCGTCGGGGCCCACGGCGAGGAGCCTAGCCGCGCCCCAGGTTGCGACCGAACCTCCGTCAGGATGAATGAAGATTGCGCTTCCGAGCTGAGGCTCGGTGCCGTCGCCTTCGTCCGAAACCTGTCGGCTAGAGGCAGAAACCGGCACAGCACAAGCAGAAGTAAACCAAATCAATGCCGCACCGAAAAATCTCTTTGGAAGCATGCTTCCATCCTTTTGGGACAAATCCCTTACATGAGTCGCTGTGGGCCGGGAACCAGGTGAAGCCTCTCCGTGGGATCGAACAGGGATCACGGAGCTGCTCTCAAAGAATAGCAGGAGCCCAACCGGATGTCTTCCCCAGGCCTCGACCGCCACAAACGAAGTACGTGGAGCAACGTAGCCGGGCATACCGGTTGCATGACGCCTCCAACTCAATGATCATTCGCTCATCCCCACCGAATAGAATGCCAGATTCATGCACTGTTTGAGGATAATCCTGTTCTCTGAAGGCAAAGGTGACATCATGAAGAAGACACTCTTCTTGCTAGCTCTGATGACAATCTGTTGGGCTCCATCGAGCCTTGGTCAGCAGACCATGACTCCGGAAATCCTCTGGTCACTGCGTCGCGTCTCAGGCCCTTCTGTTTCTCCTGACGGCACCAGTTTCGTCTACAGTATGCGGGTTTACGATATCACGGCTAACCGCGGCTATTCCGATCTCTACGTGATGTCGGTGGATGGCGGTGAGGCAATACGACTGACCGAGACTCCAGGAAGCGAATTCAACGTTTTCTGGCGCCCGGATGGCAGAAAGATCGGCTTTCTCTCGGCGCAGAGTGACTCGGTTCAGCTTTGGGAAATGAACGCCGACGGCTCCGACAAAAGACAAGTCTCCGACGTGGAGGGCGGAATCGATAACTTCTCCTACTCGCCCGCCGGCACACATGTCGCCTTCACCAGAAATGTGAGGCTCGACCGGACTCCGAACGAAGTCTACCCCGACTTGCCCTCTGCGAACGCCCGAATCATCGACGAGCTCAACTACCGTCATTGGGATTCCTGGCACGACTATACATACAGACATCTCCACGTTGCCACGTATGAAGACGGGTCAATAGGTGAGCCGGCTGATATCATGCCTGGCGAACGATTTGACTCACCGCTCAAGCCGTTCGGGGGTGCCGAACAGATTGCCTGGAGTTCTGACGGCCGCCAGATCGCATACTCATGCAAGAAGAAGAGCGGCACCGAATACGCCGTGAGCACCAATTCGGATGTCTACCTCTACGACCTGACTACCGCTGAGACCACGAATCTCACGGAAGGCATGATGGGTTACGATCTGGAACCGAGCTTCTCGCCGGACGGGCGACACATGGCCTGGCTCAGCATGGAGCGGGACGGGTACGAAGCCGATCGAAATCGTCTGTTCGTGCTCGACCTACAAAGCAGGCAATCACGACAACTCACCCAAGGATTCGATCAGGACGTGAGCGGTGCGACATGGGCGCCTGACAGTCGAACCATATACTTCACCAGCGATGTCCAGGGCACGGTCCAGCTTTACGAAATGGATGTGGCCTCCAGCACTGTTCGTCAGATCACGGAAGGCGTACACAACTACGGTGGATTTGGAATCACGGGCAGCGGATCCGACCTATCCTTGGTCGCATCTCGGATGTCGATGTCGGCGCCGACCGACATCTATCGTGTGGATCCCGATGACGGTGCGGCCACACAGCTGACATCCGCCAACCACGACATTCTCGGCGATCTCGAGTTAGGCGAAGTGCGCGAACGCTGGACCACCACCACCGACGGCAAGCAGCTGCACTCGTGGGTCATATACCCGCCGAATTTCGATCCGACCCAGCAATATCCCGCCTTGCTGTACTGCAAGGGTGGTCCTCAGGGCCCACTCAGTCAGTCGTTCTCGTACCGATGGAATTTCCAGATCATGGCCGCGAACGGCTATGTCGTAGTCGCACCGAACAGACGCGGTTCATCGAGCTTCGGGCAGGAATGGGAAGAGCAGATTTCCGGTGACTGGGGCGGCCAGGCCATGGCTGACCTGCTCAGCGCCATTGACGATGTGGCTCGGGAACCCTATGTGGATCAAAACCGCTTGGGAGCCGTTGGAGCGAGCTTCGGAGGATACGCCGTATTCTGGCTGGCCGGCAACCACAACGGCCGGTTCAACACCTTCATCTCGCACGACGGCGTTTTCAATTTCGAGAGCATGTACGGATCTACGGAGGAGATGTTCTTCGTCAACTTCGATTTCGGTGGTCCATACTGGGAGAACTCCAACAGTTATCGCCTCTTCTCGCCGCACCTATTCGTGAACAACTGGGACACGCCAATCATGATCGTCCAGGGAGGTCAGGACTTTCGGGTTCCCGAATCTGAGTCCATGCAGGCTTTCACGGCCGCTCAGCTCAAGGGAGTGCAAAGCCGTCTTCTTTACTTCCCCGAAGAAAACCACTGGGTGTTGTCGACTCAGAATGGGATCTTGTGGCAGCGGGAGTTCTTCGGGTGGCTGGAGCGGTACCTCAAGTAAGTGGTGAGTGGTGAGCAGGGCCCGGCCCTACCTCCCCGCTCACTACCCACAACTCACTTAGGCTATCGGCTGTTCGATCGACGGACTCTGCGTGGTGAACAGTCTACCACCGTCCTCCGTTATGTACATACAATCCTCGAGCCGCACACCGAACTCTCCGTAGATGTAGATCCCAGGCTCGTTGCTGAAACACATGCCCGGCTCGAGCGCAGTCATGTTACCGCGGACCAAGTTGGTCCATTCATGGCCGTCGAGCCCGATGCCGTGTCCAACCCTGTGGAAGAAGAATTCGTAGTCCTCGCCAAACCCTGCGCGGGTTATTACTCCCCTGGCCGCGGCATCCACATCCTGACACGGGACTCCCACCTGCGCGGCGGCGAGTGCTGCGCTCTGCGCCTCCCGCTCGACTGCCCACACGTCACGCTGTCGCTGCGTCGGTTCACCGAAGACAAATGTGCGGCTGATGTCCGACCTGTAGCCATCAACGCCACAGCCACCATCCACCAAGATTATGTCCCCTTCGTGCAAGACCTGAGGCTGGGAGCTGCCGTGAGGGAAAGCTGAAGCCTGACCGAACTGGCCACCGCCTCGGCCCGAAGCACCCAGTGCACTGTGAGCAGCGGCGATATTGGCGCTCAGCTCTTCTCTGGGCATCCCCTCGTAAACCGTCTGGAAAGCGGCCCGATATGCCTCGATGGTGATATTGTTGGCGCGCTGCATGAGGGCGAGTTCAGTGGCAGACTTGATGACTCGGCAACCGATCGTGACGGGATCGGCGCTGACGAATTGGGCACGTGTCACCTGCCGAACGCCGTCATAAAGGAAGAAACGGCAGCGTTCCTCTATGCCAATCGTTCCGCTTCGGAAGCCGCGGTCGTTCAGTACCTGCGCAACGCGCTGGTACGGACTCTCGTGCTCCTGCCAGGTGCGCACATCGTCACCGAACCGGATCAGTTCGCGGGCACGTTCTTCTTCGAACGCAGGGCACACCCAGGCCAGGTCGCCGTTGGCCGGGATCACAGCCGCAAACATCCGCTCGCTTTGCCCCCAGCGAACACCCGTGTAGTAGAACATGCTGGTGCCGGAATCGAGGAAGACCGCGTCGATCCCGTTTTCTGCCATCAGACGCTGCGCCTTCTCTATGCGACCCAACCGCTCCTCGTCTGAGATCGGTGTGAAGTCGCCAGGATAGGGCTGCAGGGCACGGATCGCTTCCGGCACATCCGCTTGCGCCGTACATGAGGTGGTTGCCCCCAGTGTTGCCGCGCCCGCCGTGCCCGCCGCCACCTTCAGGAAGTCCCTCCTACTCGTTCTCATATCCTGCTATTCCCCTTTCATCGAGCCCGTGTGTGAAGTTGCACCAGCCAGCTCACTCGAACGGTACCGGCAATAACCATCTACCCGCGGTCTCCAGTGCGTACTGCCTCCGAGGGCGGGGTTCCTTGATCCAGTGCTTCGTAGTCCAACTCGCTGCCCCGCAAGCTGTGTGGAATCAAATAGACCACGATCATTACCAGCGCGGCCGCCACAATCGCGATCCTATGCACCAAGACATTTCGCACACCCTTCCACAAGAACAATCCACACGCACCAACCCATACAATCCACATTATCAGAGTCTTGTTGTCCGTGAGATCATACCCGAACGGTATTCCGGTCCAGTATGCACCAAAGGCGAATTTCTGCACCACAGGTCCCAGGACCAATCCACCGACCGTCATCAGACTGAGCGTCACCCATGCGAGACTTTTCATGTCGGGCGGGGTGAAGATGGCCGACAGCGCCGTTCGCATTCCCACCAGCAGCGCAAAGAACATGAATACAATGTGCGGCACGAGAACGCCGATCGGCACAGCGTCCTTGAAACGGATGATCACATTCTCTTCAGCGGTTTCGGGAATCCGGACCGCATGTGATTGCATCGAGACCACCAGAAAGTACTCGAGCTTGCCCGCCGCAGGCTGCCTTGGCAATGCAGCAGTCAGCTCTTCCCCTTCCACCACCAACGGAACCGCCAAAAACTCGTCGTCGGTCCCGAACCGCTTGAAATGAAGGGCTCCGACCGATTCCTCACCTGGCATGGGAATCGCAACTCGCGCATCCTCGTATGAGTTGCCGCTGCGGATTAACTCGTACGCGTGCTCCACACCACCCAACTCGAATGCGCCCCGCAATTCCTTGGTCGGGCCCGTGCGTTCCTGATAATCAGCGGCCGCGAACATGAGCACCGCTGCCGCGACCCAGAGCACTACGTTGAGCCACAAAGGAGCCGAGCGAACAGTGTCTGTGCCAGTCGTCATCGTCGAATATTCCCTTCGAATTCGGAAAGCAGGGCGTCCGGTACCCTGGCCAGACTCCTCCAGGGGACATGCAGTTCTCTTTGATCGAGGGGTTCCATAGGATACCGACGCAGCTCAGATCGCTGAGAAAGCAATCATTCGCCTCTCAGAATGTAAGGCATCACGCTGAAATAAGCAGGTGGATAGCTCCCCTTGGATTCCT
>JBDGYW010000408.1:0-6150 GCA_039588935.1 Gemmatimonadota bacterium
CAGTCGTCCCTCGCCGCAATACCTGCTAAAGGTCCACAACCACCTGAAAAGGTCAGGGTCCAGCCTGGGCTTGAGGTAAAGCGGGCCGAGAGGATCGAAGATCGATATCAGCGCCTGCTTGACCCTACCTGGCTTGTTCATCGGAGCGTGGCCGAGCGCTATTGCGCCCGCGTTTCCAAATGATGCGCCGTGACCGATCTTTTCCTTCTCGAGAACCGTGACCCTTGCCCCACGTTTCACCAGGAAGTAGGCGATGTTCACGCCGATCACTCCGGCACCGATGACTACATGATGTTCTTCCTTGGGCATTGGGACCTCTCTTGGTGAGTGGTGAGCCGATCCAGCCCTACCGCCCCTACTCACTACTCACAAACGCCTATTCACGAGCACCTGTCACCCCGCAATCGAGTACTCGTATTGCCCCCGCACCAAATCCCCCTCAGCGAACCGGCCGAACCGGAACATGTTCGTGGGAAACTCTGGGTCGCTGACTTTACAGATTAGGTCTGCGGTCATGAGACCAACGGCGGGGGCCAGCTTGAAGCCGTGTCCGCTGAAGCCCGAGCAGATATAGCATCCGCTTCCTTCCGGCACCTCATCGATGATCGGGTGCCAGTCGGGCGTAATGGAGTAAATGCTGGCGTATCCGTCCAAACACTCGCTGGTGTCCATTGGTGGGTACCGCCGCATGAACTGCTCACCCATCTCCATCAGGAAGTCAGTGGATGCGTGCTCAGGGAAGTCGTCCGGGTCCACCACGTCTTTCGCCTCCGCGGGATCGATCGATCCGACCAACGAGATGTTTCCGGTCTCGGGACGGAGGTAGATGCCGTTGACAAAATCCATGACCACAGGATGAGCGGTGTAC
This sequence comes from Gemmatimonadota bacterium, assembly GCA_039588935.1. Classification (GTDB taxonomy): domain Bacteria; phylum Gemmatimonadota; class Gemmatimonadetes; order Gemmatimonadales; family GWC2-71-9; genus JBDGYW01. The sequence continues at coordinate 869 of JBDGYW010000408.1, forward strand.
TCCGCGGGCCGACGGAAAACAGCCACCTGAACGCGGGCACACGTAATCGGGGCCGACACACCGGCCATCTTCGCAACCTGAGCGCCCCACGGCCCGGCGCAGTTCACCACCACGGGGCCATCATAAGCATTCCCGGTAGTATCTACACCAACCACTTTGTCGGCATCAAAGCGAATGCCCGTTACTGTGCAACCCTGAACGATGGTTGCTCCGAATCTTCGTGCCGCATCCGCATATCCGTTGACGGTTAGATGTGGATCGGCGTAGCCGCTCTCAGGCTCGTGGATTATGGCAACCAAGTCGCTCGTGTCCAATCCCGGTACCATCGCCTCGAGGTCCTCCGCGGATAACAGTTCGGTATTGATCCCATAACCTTGGAGCAGCTTCACATTGGCCGCCATTCCAACACTATTCTCCGCAGCCGCGATCGTCACCCAACCGGTCCTCCGAAAGTCACAGTCGCCACCAACTCGGTCATCGAACTCCTGGAACACTCGTAGCCCATGCAGCGCCATTCGGGCTGTCAACTCGTTGGAGTAGTGCTGGCGGACTATCGCTGACGACCGTCCGGTCCCACCCGCACCGACGGTGTCCTTCTCGAGTACCGTGACTTTCAAGCCGCGCTGAGCCAGGTGGAGTGCCGTAGCGCATCCAATGAGGCCGGCACCAATGATGATTACGTCTGAGGTTTGGGGCATGCCCCTGAGTCTCCCGGTTGTTTGAGATATCAGCAAACCAAGATGCTGGTGGGAGCAGGGAATGCAAGGCGCGCATTATCGAGTGGCAGGCTCACCCTACGCTCGGCGTAGTAGAATCTGCACACTACAAAGAGCAACGTTGCTGAGGCCGAGAGGCGCCTTCCTGTAGACCTGAGGAAGACTCCTGAAGATGTGGGGAAGGTTCCTGAAGACGTGAGGCGGTCTCTTATGGCCGAAAAAGGCGTTCCTGAGGAGGTGAGAAAGCTTTCCGAGGCCAAGATGAACCCTCCTTTGGACGGATGTAAGCCTCCCGGAATGCTGAGGAAGCTTCCTGGAACACAGAGTGAATTTCCTGGAATGCTGAGGAAGTTTCCTCATGGCGTGGAAAACGTCACCCCCAGGCGTGTAAGGTGTTATGTGACAATGTGTTAGGTGGATTTGGCCCTAATCGGTGGGAGGACGGTTTAGGGACCAGCCCCTCGGTGAGGGAACCACCGGAGACCCGGTACTGGCGCCCTGGCCCGTTCATCTTCACATTCTGTGTGGTTGAATTGAACAATTCCGGATTCCCGGGAGCACTAGTCTTTGACCGCAATCACCGAATGGTTGCAACAGACACTCGGCATTCCGCCCTACGTGCAGGGGCGGTTGCTCTCTTCGATCCTAGTCGTAGCCGCCCTGTGGATTGCGCGCAAGCTCCTCATGACTATCCTGTGGCGCCGCGTGAGCGATGTTGGTTCCCGGTACCGGATCCGCAAGACGTCATTGTACGTCGTGGTGACCGTTGGCGTCCTCGTCATCGGCCGAGTCTGGTTCGAGGGCCTTCAATCTCTCGCGACCTTCCTCGGCCTTCTCTCAGCCGGCCTGGCAATTGCCCTCAAAGACCTGGTGGTCAACTTCGCCGGTTGGGCGTTCATCTTGTGGAGGCGCCCGCTCGAGGTCGGAAACCGCATTCAGATTGGCAAATACCGGGGCGACGTTGTCGATATCCGAGTCTTCCAATTCACGTTGCTCGAGATCGGCAACTGGGTTGACGCAGAGCAAAGCACCGGGAGGATCATTCATATCCCCAACGGGATGGTTCTCTCCGAGGTACTGGCAAACTACAGTAAGGGGTTCCAGTACATATGGGATGAAATCCCCGTGCTCGTTACGTTTGAGAGCAACTGGAAGAAAGCCAAAGAGCTCCTGAGTGAGATCGTGGAGCTACACGGACAGCGCGCGGCAAAAGCGGCGCCGCAATCTGTCCAGCAGGCACGTGACAGATTCCCCATCTCGTATTCGAAGCTGACTCCGATTGTATACACGAGTGTGGCGGATAGCGGTGTTCTGCTGACGTTGCGTTACCTATGCAACCCACGCGAGCGACGCACCACGGCGCAAGACATCTGGGAGGCGATCCTCGAAGCCTTCGGAAAGTGCGACGATATCGATTTCGCATACCCGACGCAGCGGTTCTATCACAATGTGACTGAGGGTAAGACGGAAGCTCGGGCAGAGCCCCCAACCGAGATGCAGTAGCCATAGTTCCTGCAACAGCATTAAACTCCCAACTGCACCAGGGTCACGGCTGAGATCACGCAGCTCACGGCTCGCGGCTCTTTGCTTCATTTCCCAACGGAGAGCGTGTGGCAACGACAAAAGAACTTGGACCAGCGGCACTCCGCCGCAGATATGACCCTGACGCCTTCGGATTCGATACATCCAACGAACGCGAAGATCGGGTGGACGCAGTCGGACAACCGCGTGCCGTCGCGGCAATCGAATTCGCAACTGGCATTGGGCGGGCTGAGTACAATGTCTTTGCACTTGGCGCACCGGGGACAGGCAAACACTCGCTTGTCGAGAATCACCTTCGGAAACGTGCCGAGGAGCGCCCTGCGCCTCCCGACGTCTGTTACGTGCACAATTTCGACCGCAAGGACGAGCCCAACATAATCATCTTGCCGGCGGGCACCGGCAGGAGGTTCCGCAAGGACATGTCCAGGTTGAACGGCGGCCTGCGATCGGCGTTGCGTGGTGCATTCGAGAGCGAGGAATACCAAACCAGGCGCCAGGTGATCGAGGACGAGTTCAAGGAACGGCCACGACAGGAACTGAGAGAAGTCGAAGCGCGTGCGAAGGACCACGGTCTGGTGCTATTACGCAGCCCCTCCGGAATAGCGTTCGCACCAACTCGCGATGGAGAGGTTCTTTCCGGCGAGGAGTTTCAACAACTCACGCCCGAAGAGCAACAGACAATCCAGGAGACCGTAGAAGAGTTCCAGATCGAAGTCCAGAAGGCTTTGCGAGACATGCCAAGCTGGGACCGCGACCGCCAGGAGAAGGTGCGGGAATTGGAACGAGAGGTGATCGACCTGGCAATTGACGATCTACTGGATGGCGTACGCAAGAAATTCGAGGAGTTTGCTCAAATATCCTCGTACCTGGATGCAGTCCAGGAAGACGTGGTAGAAAATGCGAGGGACCTGGTCGAGTCCGAAATGCCAATGCAGGAAGGGGCGACCGGGCCAAATCCCGCGCAGACGCCAATGATCTCGCTGCGCAGATACCACGTGAACGTCGTGGTCGACAACAGCACGATGGCCAAAGCGCCGGTCATCTACGAGGACAATCCCACCTACGACAATCTTGTTGGGCGCATTGAGCACAGCGCGCGGTTCGGCGGGATGTATACCGATTTCACGCACATCAAGGCCGGTTCTCTGTTCCATGCCAACGGCGGGTATCTGATGGTGGACGCTCATCGACTGCTTCAGGCGCCATTCGCATGGGAGACGCTCAAGCGTGCTTTGCAGTCACGAAGACTCCGCATAGAGTCTCCGGGACAGGCAATGAACATGATGGGTGCAATGTCCCTCGTGCCGGAGCCGCTGGCAATCGACGTGCAGGTAGTGCTCCTCGGCGAGCCGATGTTGTACTACGTACTGTGCCAACAGGACCCGGATTTCGAGGAACTGTTCAAGGTGGCGTCTGATTTCGCGGAACGAATGGACGCGACCGAGGAAAACTGCAACGGTTACGTCAACCTGCTCGCCATGCTGGCGCGAGAAGACGGACTCAGGCCCCTCGACAAGACCGCGATGGCCCACCTCCTCGAGCACAGTGCGCGGATCGCTGGCGAGCAAAGCAAATTGACTGCCCGTATAGGACTGATTCACGATGTTCTGCGTGAAGCCGACTACTGGGCGGGCAACGCCGGTAGCCAAGTCGTTTCGGCAAGGCACGTGCAACAGGCCATCGACGCACAAATCCACCGCGCCGACCGGATTCGCGAAAACACCTACGAAGAGATCGAACGTGGCACCATCATGATCGATGTTGATGGCCGACAGGTTGGCCAGATCAACGGCCTGGCTGTCATTGCGTTCGGAAATCTCGCATTCGGGCGACCAAACCGTCTCACCGCCAGGGTCCGAATCGGCCAAGGCGATGTGGTGGACATTGAGCGCGAAGTCGAATTGGGCGGCCCGTTGCACTCCAAGGGTGTGTTGATTCTCGCGGCGTACCTGGGTGCCAACTATGCCTCTGATAGTCCATTGTCGCTTTCGGCAAGCATCGTCTTCGAACAATCCTACTCCGGCGTGGATGGCGACAGCGCGTCTGCGGCCGAATCGTTCGCACTGCTTTCGGCCATAACAGGGGTACCGCTTAGGCAGGATCTAGCTGTCACGGGATCGGTCAATCAACATGGTGTCGTGCAACCCATCGGCGGCGTGAACGAGAAGATTGAGGGATTCTTTGATGTCTGCAGCGCAAAGGGTTTGACCGGAGACCAGGGGGTGATCATACCCGCATCGAACGTCCGTCACCTCATGCTGAGGCAAGATGTGGTGGATGCGGTTTCCTCAAACCAGTTCCATATCTACCCGATTGAGACGATTGATGAGGGCGTCGAACTCCTTACTGGGATAACGACCGCAATACGCGGTGACGATGGAGTTTACCCAGAGGGGACCTTCAATCGCATGGTTGCCGACCGTCTTGTGGAAATGGCAGAAAAACGGCGTGCCTTCGACAGCCCCAGCACCACCCCCACCATCCGTCCAGCATCGGAGGATGAGTGATGCAGTTCCGACGAATCGTCGTCGCTGTCGACGGAACTCCCACGAGCCTGGCCGCATTGGAGGCAACCGCGGAACTCGCGTCGGCCTGGGGAGCGGAGGTGGTAGGTCTGTTCGTGGAGGACACCAACCTGCTGCGAATGGCGTCGCTGCCCTTTGCACGGGAGGTTGGGTCACACTCCGGCGCACATCGAGCCGTGGATCCCGACCAGTTCGAGCGCGAGTTTCGCTCGCAGGCAGATCGCGCGCGCAACACTCTCTGGTATGTCGCTGAGCGATTCCGGCTGACGGCATCGTTCTTCGTGGCACGCGGTTCGGTCAAGACTGAGTTGCTCAAGGCGCTCCGCGATGCCGATATGCTGAGCATGGGCAAAGGTGGACGATCGGTGGCGGCCAGCCTGGGACTCGGCACAAACGCTAAGGCCGTTGCGGCGGACACCGGCGGGATTGTGCTGCTTTTCTCACACGTTGCACGAGTCTCGGGGCCCCCGGCAGTAGTCTACGACGGTTCGCCGACGGG
>JBDGYW010000409.1:0-6148 GCA_039588935.1 Gemmatimonadota bacterium
CATTCCTTCACACCTCTGCTACGAATGTGAGCCGTTAGCCGCGGATGATCGCGGAAACGAGAACAATGCTTGCTTGCGATCGTCCACCTGGTCCCGCTTCCGCGTACTTCGGTGTTGTTGCGCTGCCCCAGCCTAGGTCAACGACAAACATGCCAAACTGGCAGCAAGAGCTTCCGATACTACTGCCACACTCGACGCGCCGCGCGCGCTTCTGCCCTCCGCGTCGCTGCAACATCCACGCAGCAACCTGCTGCGGCAAGTGTGACACTAGCGCACATGTGAGCGCGCGCTCATCAACGTTCGCTATTAAAGTGAGCGCTCACCTTGATGCCCACCGGGCCAACCTACCTCGTAAGATTCGAGGCAACAGAGGTTAACTTGTTATCATATAACGGCTTAGCCTTGACTACTACCCAAAAAAACCTGCTAGAAGTACATTGGATACCAATGAGTTTAAGACCAATTTACGGTCATGATGCCTTGTTACGCCGGCTGGGTGGCGCTCTCGCCTCCAGCCGGTTCCCGCAAGCAGCGCTGCTGGTCGGACCGGCCGGTGTAGGCAAACAGCGAGTTGCTCTGTGGGTGGCACAAGGACTGCTATGTGAAAGCGGGCCAGGAGAGCCCTGCGGCGAATGCTCAGCCTGCACCAAGGTGCTCGGTTTGGGGCATCCGGACCTACACTGGTTTGTTCCGATTCCCCGTCCCAAATCGGGTGATGCGGAGAAACAGGTGGAGCAGGCAAGAGAATTGCTCGCCGAAGCATGGGCTGAGCGCCGTGCGGAACCGCTCTACGGCTTTCCCGACAGGATGGCGAGTCACTCGTTGGCGTCGGTTCGGTTGCTGCAGCGGTCGGTTGCGCTCACACCGTTTCAGGGCAGTCGGAAAGTGTTGATAGTAGGTGACGCCGAGCGCCTAATCGTGCAGGAGGCTAGTCAGGAAGCGGCAAATGCGCTGCTCAAGGTTCTCGAGGAACCGCCGGCCGATACGGTAGTACTACTGACGGCGGCGGATCCTCAGGCGCTTCTGCCGACGATTCGATCTCGGCTCGTGCCGATTCGAGTAGGCCGGGTGGGAGACGAAAACGTAAGAGATTTCCTCGAGAACGAGGTGCAGCACAGTCTCGACTCGAACGAGGTGAACCGGAGAGTGATCTCCGCAGATGGGTGCATCGGTCGTGCGCTCCGCCCTGATGGGGACGCTGAAGAGGCCAAACGTGCTGCGAGGCTACTCGAAGCAATTGCCAACGGCCCAACTGAGTGGGCCGAAGCCGCACTCGGCCAGGCGTCGTGGGGGGCACGGGGTGATTTCAGTGGCACGCTGGATGTTATGGCCGTCAGGTTGCGGGACGAGCTGGCAAGGCCGTCGACATCTCCCGACCGTATGGAAGCATGTCTAGAAGCCCTGAAACGGGTCCAGGAGACTCGGATGGAGGCTCAAGGCAATGCAAACCCGCAACTTGCGCTTGCGGTGCTGGCGAGCGATTTGGAGAGTTTGCTGTGACCCTGTCCCACGTTGACGACAAGGGCAGGGCTCGGATGGTAGACGTGGCCGGAAAGGCAGAATCGGTTCGTTTTGCTCGAGCCGAGGGATGGATTCGCATGTCCATCGACGCCTTCGAGATGGTGGAGGGAAACTCGGGGCCGAAAGGTGACGCACTGTCCACAGCCGAATTGGCGGGAGTGTGCGGAGCCAAACGCACGGCGGATTTGATCCCGCTGTGCCACCCACTCGGACTCGATCACGTGCAGGTGCGCGCCGAACTCGACGCGGCCTTGCCAGGTGTCCGCGTCCAGGCCTCCGCCAAGGCCGTCGGACGAACGGGAGTGGAAATGGAAGCGCTGACGGCTGCTTCGGTGGCTCTGCTTACCATTTACGACATGACGAAGGCGGTCGGCCATGAAATGGAAATCGGCCAAATCCGGCTTCTTGAGAAGACTGGCGGCGCGACGGGCAGTTGGAAGCGGCCCACCGCCGACCGGCAAACTGAATGAGTGACTGGAAGACTTGAGATGAACGACATAAAGATAAAGGCCGCAAAGGCGGCCGGAGCCCTAGAGCATTCGTGGAACCGATTATCTGCAACCCAGCAAATAATGCTGCGCGGCATTGGCCTGTTTGCGATGCTGGCGTTGATAGGCGGGGCAGTCGGAGGATGGGCACCAGCCGCGTTGATACCGCAGGAGAGAAGCTTCTACAACGGGTCTTCAGCAGTTTCCGAGTTTTTGAAATCGCGCGAGTCACTGACGGCGTCGAGCGGCGAGCTGGAATTGGCCAGATTGCGCCTGGCCAGAGCTGAGGCGGTGTTTGCTTATTCCAGCCGCTACGAGGTGCCGGCAAATCTCGCCGAGCTGATCTATGACGTGGCCTTGCGAGAGGGTCTCGATCCCGACCTGGGATTCAGACTCGTCAACGTAGAAAGCGGTTTCAGGGTGAGGGCTAAGAGTAGGGCAAACGCATACGGCCTGGCTCAGGTCCAACTCGCCACCGCACGCTTCTACGAACCGGATGTTACGATGGAGCTGCTCCTCGAACCCAAGACGAACTTGAGGATTGGTTTTCGGTATCTCCGAGACTTGATGGACACCTACGACGACATCAATCTCGCCCTGCTGGCATACAACCGGGGACCCAGTCGGATCAAAGACCTCATGGAGGCCGGAAGAGACCCCGATAACGGATATCCGGGTGTGTTGATGGAGGGGTATACTGGGGGCAGCAGGTAGTATGTGGTGCGTGCTGAGTGGAATTCAAAACCCCGGTCTTCAGGCCGGAGTTTTTTTGTCGCCTTTTGGCCTACTGCCTGACGATGAGTCGACGACCTGCGCGCAGCATATCGTTTCTGCCCATGCCGTTCCACCGCAGCAGGTCCGATAGCCTCACTCTGTAGCGCTGGGCAATACCCGACATCGTCTCTCCCCAACGAACCTGATGGTATCTCCGCGCAATCGTCAACATGCGCGGAGCGCTGCGTGGGTTTGAGCGGGCCGCCGCGCTGAGCGGGATCACTACGCGTTGTCCAACACTGAGGCGACGCGGCTGGATCCCGGGATTGGCCGCCATCAGGAGATCGAGGCTCACATTGTAGCGCCCGGCGAGTCCGCCCAGCGTTTCACCGCGTGAGATCCTGTGGGAGACGAAATTCACCCTGTTCTCAGCAGGTAGCTCCTCATACCGGCGCGCCACCGAAGTTCCAGTCCCGCGTGGTACACGTACGATCGACTCGCGACGCGGCGGCGTCACACCTCGGTAGTACGCGGGATTCAGCTCCACTAGTGCCCGAGTCGTCGTGTCGGCAAGATTGGCCAGGACGTCCAGACCAGTCGCGTCGGGGACAGTTATCTCGTCGAACACCAACGGCTGCAGGTAAGGTATGCTATCGAACCCGTAGTAGGAGGGGTTCTTGGCAATCTGCGTTGCCGCGATCAGCTTGGGTACGTAGTCGCGAGTCTCGCGACGCAGGAGACGCCGGTCCGATAACCGAAAGAACGCCTCGTCATTCTGTGCCGTCTCGCCGCGCTGCGAAAGGCGCCGGAGGCCTCTCGATACCCTCGTGGGGCCCCCGTTGTAGGCCGCGGCGGCCAGGTACCACGACCCGAACCTATCGTACTGTATGGCGAGGTAGCGGGCCGCGGCGCTTGTAGCCTTGAACGGATCGCGCCGCTCATCCACCCACTCGTCCACCACCATGCCGTAGTCTCGAGCCGTATACGACATGAACTGCCACATACCTACGGCGCTTGCACGTGACACGGCGGTGTTCGAGTATCCGCTCTCGATGGCTGCGAGATAGACCAGGTCTTCCGGGACCCCAGCTGCCCGGAAACGGTCCCGGATCATGCCCTCGTACCGGTTCAGGCGTCCAAGCCAGATGTTGAATCGGTCGCGGGCATCGTCGAGGAAAAAATCCACGTAGTATTCGACCCGTTCATTTGACGCGAACGATTCGATGTCGATGTCATAAGTCGGCGCCTCGGTGCTCGCAGGGCCTCCGCGAGCGCTGGAAACCGGACCGTCGTCCAAAGGAGCGAAGAGGTAGGTCGTGTCGAACGGAAGGTTGGAGCTGTCAGAGGAGCCAAACTCGAGATCGCGGAGTGCTTCCAGAGCTTCGACATCGGCAGCCGAATCCTCTGGACTCGAAATCGGCATCTGAACAGCCGCCTCATCCGCAGCAGGTCGCTCGTTGGAATCGCCTACCGAAGGAATAGCACCCACCGTCGGTGGTGCCGACCCACATCCGACCAGGAAGATCAAGCCGAACCCGGCCAGAACCACTTTGATACGAGATTCGTGTACAACCATCATCGCGTGAACACCAAGTTTCCAAGCATCCGGTTTGTCGCGTTGAGGACGGCTAAGGCCGCCCCACGCGTCAGTTGGCCCTCCGACAGGCATGAGCACACCACGCGGTGTGACTCGGCTTCCCGACACGCCAGCGATACGATGACCACCGTCGAGTCAAATGCACGTACGGATTTCACACCGAGGAGTTCCAACTCCACCTTGCCCTGGACCGCCTGCTCCAGAGCTTGAACAGCAGCCTGGGCTGCACACCTGAGTTCACCTGTCGGGGATCCCAGGCCCTCCGAGATACCCTCGAACTGTGCCTTTTCTCCCAGCCGCAGACCAACGCGAGCACGGCAGCGCCCATCAGGGAGCGTTGCGAAATCGAAATCACAGAACTTGAGCCGTTCACTCATGATTCCCGCCAGTCACTCTTCGGAACTCTCGTCCGACTCTGCCAAGTTGAACGGAACCTCGAGCTGTCCGTGTGATGCCTCGTCGGGCGTCCTGAGGAAATCCACGTCCAGACGCGGTCTCCCCGTCTCGTCGACCATCGCAGACACTAGCAACATGCGCCCGTCGGAAAAGGCGATGCGGAACAACCGACAATCCGAGCGGATTTCCACCGTCTCGACCGTATGCCCTTGAAGCTGACCGACGGCTTCGGCTATTCGACGGAGGTCCTGGACTTGCGCGGTTGTCATCTTTTCAGGGGAAGTGCGTCCGCCTCAGCCAATCTGCTGAACGAGCAAATCCTTCAATGCATCGTCCGAGATGCGGTCGGCGGCTTGGAAGAGGCCCGACTTCGAAGCGGCCTCGAGCGGGTACGTGGCCCAGATCGCGCCAAGATCTCGATCTGTGTTCTTCGACCGAAACGAGACACTGAGCTGCCAAAGGTGGGTGTCTGCCCGCCGTTCGGCGGCTGCCTGTACATTCCAGGTTTCACCATCAGTGTCAATTACTCTCCAGGCCATCTGCAACACCTCATACAACAAGAACGGATCAACAAGACTGCACAATATGGGTCAACCGCATACGAGCGGCAAGAGCCCCCACTAGCCCCCTCCGCCCGGAGGACCGGGCGAGACTCCCTGGTTACCCGGCGGAGGGGGCACAAAGGTAGTCATGGTGTCCTTGTCCATATCCATCCCCCCACCCTTGTCGGACGAACCTCCCTGCCCGAGGAGATCCAATGGAGCCGCCATTGAGAAAACGACCGGCGCCGCATAGACCGTGCCCTTGGCCAGTTTCCTCATGAATGCTCGTCTGTCTTCGTGAGTCATGAATCACGCTCCTCGTCTGGGCAACCCAGCTATTGAGTGCCAATATTGTTGTTTGCCGCGGCGCCGTCCATGATCTACGTCACAATGCCGCTCAATGCGCGCCTAGCTCACCCCTTACGGGACGAACCGCCGAAGGTGCAAGCCCCTCGTGTGAGTCAGACAGGGCCGGTTTTTCTGTCTTCCCCTGCAACGCACCGATGACGGACCGCAAAGCTTCCATCTTGCTCAGTCCGTCAAAGGCTGCTTGCAGGTCCGCCGCAATGGCGTTCACAGATCGCTTGCCGTCGGCCAGGTGCAGTGCCATCGCCTCGACTCGACCTTTTTCACTTAGGCGCGGCACCGCATCGGGTGACTCGTCGAGCAGATCCGCGAACGATGCGGGAGTTGAGACAAACTCGTGCCCTCGCACTTCGGACCCACAGGCAGTACCCCACCACGACAGCCAGCCCGGAGCACCGTCTTTGAGACGCTCCGGCTTGACACCCACCACCAATGAGTCGCCTGCAGCCACAACCAGTGGTGGGTCCAGCGGTAGAAACAGCTGTCCCCACGATCCAGGCAAGGCACCGGGTGCGTTTGATATC
>JBDGYW010000410.1:0-6145 GCA_039588935.1 Gemmatimonadota bacterium
CCTCGGTTACCTGGAGGTTCACAGGCAAGGTCGCATTACTTGACGAGGTTGAGAACGCGAACAGCGCCACCTCGTAGAACTTCTTGAAGAAGAACATCGAGGGCATGCCGGACAGTCGTAGCGATATCGGATAGAAGGTGGCGACGAAAATAAGCATGGTTCCGATAGTCACAACGACGTATTTCAGCAGAGTGAGCAGAATTCCGTATCCGAACTGAGCAGACACAGCTGCTATCAAAGCGAACACACCGTACGGGGCAATCTGCATCACGCCTTTCACAAGGACGATCATCGCGTCATTGATAGTGCTCAACAGATCGAGCACTGGTTTTCGGCGGTCTTCAGGTAGAATCGTGAGTGAAATCCCGAACAGGATGGCAAAGAAGATTATCTGCAGGAAGTTCGTATCGGCCATAGCCCTGAACGGGTTCCTTGGGATGATCCTCACAAGCAAATCGCTCACTGATGGTCGCTCAGCTACCTGTTCGAGCTGTTCCTGAGTTACTCCGGCATAGTCGGTCAGCATGCGCTGCTTCACGTCTTCATCCATGCCAGCACCGGGGTTGAATGCCTTTCCTGCAGCGAGTCCCATCGCAACGGCAACGGCTGTTGCAACCAAGTAGTATCCGACTGTCTTGATGCCAATCCGGCCCAGTCTACGGAGGTTGCCGAGGCTTGCGGTTCCCACGATCAGCGAAGCCATCACGAGCGGCACCACGATCATAATTAGGAGATTTATGAATGCATCGCCGATCGGTTTGATCCGAACCGCCCAATCGCCCAAGACGGGCCCGAGCACGGCGCCGAAAATCAATCCGAGCAGGATCTTGTTGTGGAGTTTCATGCGTTTTGTCCCAGTGTTGTGTCGATGATTAGCTTGAACGCTGACCTGCATGTGCCTTTGATCGAATGTCCCGCACGGGGGTGAATCGGATGCAATGTACCCAGACAACCCTACGTTGTTGAGCCGGTGAACCCGCTTCGTCGAGTTTGGGACCACTATCTCCCGCCGGATCCGGACGAGTACCGGCGCGCTGAACCAACCAGTGGACGCATCATCGTGATAGCCCCCACGCGCGCAGCGTGCGAGACGATCGAGCTGGCGATGGGACTCCGGCTCGACACGGTGTTGGAGCGCGAACACGGCGACGAGATCCGCGATCTTGCATGCAGGCGAGTCGGTTTTGGAATCGTTGCTGGTACAGGCACCGGTAAGACACTCGCTATCCGCCCCATCGCTGAATCGACGTTGCAGGCGCCCCTCAAGGTTGGTGTGGTCAACCGGGAACGGGAGGCGACGCCGGATACGCCGAGCTGGAACGTTGTGATTGTGACGACAGGAATCGCCCGCCGGTGGTTCCAGGACGACCTGATAGACGGCCGCGATACGATCGTCGTGGACGAAATTCACCAAACGTCGGCGGAACTCGAACTCTGTCTAGCACTTGGTAAGAGGATTGGATGTCGTTTCATCTGGCTTTCGGCCACGGTCGATCCTTCCTTCTATGCGCGGTATCTCGACTCGGCTGAGATGCTCGAAACTATGGCGTTCGACCCGAAGCTGGCGGCGCGCGTCGAGTGTTTATCTGACAATCCGTTCGACTTCCTGGATGACCGGTTTGTCAGGCGGGTGATGCGGGAACGCCGAGGAGTCGCTGTCTTCTTGCCAACTCGGGCGCAAGTGGAACAAGCCGCGGCGATGTTGAATCGGTGCGGTGGTCACCTGAATACCGCATTCTATCATGGTGGCGAGCCGATACGCGTCATCAGGCCGTTTCTCGAGGGCACGGCCAAGAAGCCGTTTGTCCTGGCGATGACACAGGCAGGTCAGTCCGCTCTCAATGTTCAGGGCCTCGACACAGTGGTTATTTCCGATGCCTGCTTCAACATCGTGATCGACCGGGGCAAGAACGTCCTCACGCCTCAGCACCTCAGCGCAAACGAGATACTCCAGATGGCGGGAAGAGTGCACGGCCGCGTTCCAAATGGTGAGGTGTACCTCCTGACCGACCGAGATATTGAGTTCGAGTCACTTCAGCCGACGGCGCCGGCCTTCCAGCTTGCCGGCGACAGCGAGAGAGTAGCGCTGACCGCAGCTGCTTTGGGTGTCGATCTATCCGAACTGGATCTCCCTGTTCCGTTGGACCGTCGCACTTACGGCAGCGCGGTGAAAGAAATGACCGAGAGAGGCCTGATCGAAGGCGGGCGTCTCACCGAGTACGGCCGTGATGTTGAGGCAATGCCCGTAGACAGGCCTTGGGCAGAGTTACTGGTTCACGCACACGATAATCTCGCGCAGTATGTCGCAGTCGTGGCAAACATAGACTCATTACATCGACTCACGCGGGAAAACTCCGACCTTCGCGGATTGGTCACCTCCGGAAGCGATCATCTGACCGGGTACAATGTGTATGCCGAGGCGGTGAACGAATATGGTGCTATAAGTAGGGTCTATGGGCTGGAGCGGCATCAGTTCGATGAATCCATAGATGAGTGGTCGGAGTACAGGGGAGTATTGGTGAAAGGGATCGAGGACATTGCTCTGGGCATGGCGTCCGTCATGCGTACGTTCGAACGGCCGCTTCCGAAGCGCCTCCCCCGAGTCACTCGCCAAACACTGGGAGATTTCCGAGATCTCCTCGCCACTGTGATGCCATTCGATTTGGTGATGGACGGCGAAACAGCGAGTGGAGAACGGGTAAAGCTCTCCGTGTCGTCGGTGTGTGGCGCACATTCCGCAGTTGCGGGGACGATCTCTTACTTCGCGGATCGATTTGGAACACCCCGCGCGGCAATTGAGGGAACCAGCATCCCGCTCAACCTCATCCAGAAGTATGCAATCCGCGGAGCGTCGGAGGTCGAGTTCCGCGCCGCACACGGGCGACCAGGACTGTCTTTGGTGCAGACATCCAGATACGCTGGTTTCGTTTTGGACCGACACCGCACCGCTATCGTGGGCGACTTTCCAAGCGGCCAGGAAGATGCCGCACGACAAGAACTCGTCCGGAGACTCGTTGATGGCGTCACTCAGCATCCGAACCAGAAAAGGGTCACCAAGATCGTTGGGAGACTAAACGAGTATTGGCGAAGGTCAGGTGGCGACCTCGTGGATGCGCATCCGGGATGTGTGGAAGAGAAGATCCAGGAACAACTTCGCGACGTTTCCAGCTTGCAGGAATTCCTCGATACCAACATCCGGCTCCGCGTCGGTGACTTCTTGTCCGTCGACCAGACCGGCCCACTGGATTCCCTGCCGACAACGACCACAGTACACGGTGCCAGAATAAGGTTGCGGTATGACTTGGACGGGGCAACTCCGGTGGTGCGGTTGCGGCTTCGCGAAGCTTTGGCGCGGAAGATTCGGAAGAAGGATATCGCACCGCTCGACAGGCCCTATCGCTTCAGTGTCATCCGAGGCAAACGCGAGTTGGTTCATGCGTCGTCGGTGGGGGAATTGCAGGAACGGTTGCGCCGCGTACCTACCGATCGTCGTCGGCACCATAGGCGCAGTCGCCGCTAGGGCATGGGTTGGGTAAGGGAAAGGATGGCTAGCCAGGCAGCCGAGTAGGCGCCCTCGAGTTCAGCCTTCTCAGTGCCGCTCGTGAGCTGAAAGCCCATACCGGCGACTACAGCCTCGAGAAGCATCCCGATCTCCCCATCCTGTATCGTCGGCGTCAGTCCCAGCTTGTCGCGCAACATGGAAGTAAACGCGCCGTGAAGACCATCAGCGAACTCCGCGCGTAGTTTCTTGGCCAGTTCGTCAGTTAACCTATCGGTTACACCGACGAGTGATTGCCATGCACGCATGGTGCCGTCAGCTGACTCCCGAGTCAGTAATGCCCAGGTTTGCGAAACAGCATCCTGAGCGGACGGTGCGTCAAATGCAGCCTTCCACTCGTCCGTTCGAGAGGCGGTAAGCCTTTCCGCAACGGCCGATAGCAGCCCCTGTTTGGTCTTGAAGTGGTAGTGCACCAGGCCTTTTGCCGAACCAGCGGAAGCAGCAACTGCCTCGATGCTCACCGCCTCAGCGCCATGCTCCTTTACGAGTTCTGCCGCGCATTCGAGAATTCTCCGCCGTGCATCACCGCGTTTGGTTGCCACGGGCCAACCTCCTGACTGTCTGGACGGTCAGTGTTGCCACTGATAGTCTGATCTTGATGCAAAGGTACGCAAAACATGCGACGCTGACCAGTAGGTCAGTGCGCCGGTGCGTGAACCGCGGCAAGTTCTGAACAGCATTGTGAACGACTCGATCTGAAACCTTCGGTGCTTCCCAAGCGTACAGAGTCGTGCGTGAGCAACCAAGGTGCCGTGACCATGTCATCCGTCTTCTCGCCGCTGGCCCGGGCAGTGCTCGACTCGTTCGCCGAGGGGGTTGTGGTTTTTGACCCTCATGGCCGTGTGGTCTATGCGAATAGTCCGGCCGAAGAGGCGCTGGATAGTGTTGCTGCGGATACGCCGCGCGAGGCGGAGAGGCTGGTTCCAGAGTTGGCGCGGTTCGGTGCGCGCATTGCGCAGTTACGGGTGGGCGATCTGAAAGTCGGAGAGGCAGTATTTCTTCCGGATACCGGTGAGAAGCCGAAGACATTGGCGGAGCGTGAGCGGAAGGCGATCTTGCAGACGCTCGAGGGCAATGGTTGGAGGCTTGCTCAGAGTGCCCGAGCGCTGGGGATCTCGCGCACCACACTCTGGCGAAGATTGAAGGAGTATGGCTTGCACCGCAGTGACCGCGGCAAATGGTCACGACTCTCCTAGTTGGATTCCTAGCGACACTCGCATCACAGCAAACGGAGCTTGCGACGTTCAGCGATGCCACCACGGCTGAGTTGTACGCGCGCGCCCGCGTGCGCCACATCAGGCAGGATTCTCTGGTCCGAGACTACACCGCCCTGGTCGATACTAGGGTCGATGCAGCTGGCGGCAGGAGTCGATTTGCCCGGCTGACAACTCTCATGGTTCGCGAGAATACCGCCCGCGTCACGTGGCGCGCGCCTAACGATCTCACAGTGGAAGCGCTCGGCGCACGAGCGGCGGCACCGATTTTCAGAATCGTGGCGGGGATGCGTGGAAGCGGCTCCCAAGAGATTGGGGAAGGTGAGCGAGAGTTTGCGGAAAACTGGTGGTTCGATCGCCCCTGGTTCATCCCGCGCGCATTCGGGGACCATATTCGGCTAATTGAGATACCGAACCGCGCAGCGCTTCACCCACTCGCAACGGGAGCGACCGACCATTATCGCTATGCGATCACCGATTCAGTTCAGGTCAACCTCCCCGGCAGGAATGTGCGAGCAGTGAAGATGCGGGTGGAGCCGAAACAGCTTGCTCCATCACTCGTCGCGGGTAACATGTGGATTGATCAAGAAACAGGCGATGTTGTCAGACTGATGATCGTGTTCATTGGCGAGTACCTGTGGGAGTCGCCCGACGGGGAAACTCCCGAGGATAGTGTGAAGGCTCGCAAAGAGAACCAGATGGCAGACCGGGTATTGAGCGTGGAGGCGGACATCGAGTACGCCTTGATCGAGAACCGTTACTGGCTGCCTCACCGGCAGCTTCTGTTGCTCACCGTAGAGATCCCCTGGTTTCTCAACGCCACTATTCCGGTTCGTTTCATCTCCGGTTTTAGGGATTATCGGGTGAATACCAGCCCCGAAATCCGTTTTGCCGTACCATTGGACTCACTTGAGGAGGAGGGTGGCCGAAGACGAACCCGCACGCGCCTGAGAGTTGCGGTCGGGGAAAGCGGAGAGGAGCCAACGAACTCCGGCGAGCGCGCCAGGAACGGCTTTTTCAGGACCGGTTTCTGGGCCGACGGTCGTTGGGAGATAGAAGTGCCACCCGCCGACACGCTATTGAGTTATTCCTGGGATACCGAATTCAGAGTCTCACTCGACGGGGACGAAGAGAGGTACTTTCGGGAATCCGTGGTGTCATTGGCGGAACTGTCAGAGGAGCTTCCGGACAAATGGGTGGGGAGAAGTCGCTATGGTCTCGCCTGGGAACGGTTCTCCGATATCGCAAGGTTCAATCGCGTGCAGGGGTTTTCTTTCGGTTTGGGATATCAGGTACGGCCGGGTCCTTCCTTCACCACTGTTCATGCTACCGCCAGACTCGGGATCGGAGATTGGAGACCCACCGGCTCCCT
>JBDGYW010000411.1:0-6139 GCA_039588935.1 Gemmatimonadota bacterium
GTACCCTCGCACAAAAGGCCGCTCCGAAGAACGACCTTTGATAACGCGAAGTTGTTGCACTGCATTTGGTTAGTACTATACCCCGCCAGGGACTCGAACCCCGAACCTACTGATTAAGAGTCAGTTGCTCTAGCCAGTTGAGCTAGCGGGGCACGTCAGGGAAAACGTCAGGGACTTCGTTTCGAATATGATTTCTCCTGCGTTTTCCCGCGCCACCTATTCTAGATGCTCCCCGCCCGAAACGGAAGCCCCAAGACACTTGATCGGAAGTAGCTGTGGATTCAAATCGATTTGTGGAGCGAGTGTTCATTGAACAAGTGAGAGCGGAAACAGATATCAGTCGTCAAGGAAATTCCTTTCGGTGCAACGGCAAGCGCGGGACTCTCTGGCGCATCGTAAATGCCACTCATGCATGCCAGGTGCCCTCCGAACCTCAGACTTATCATCCGCATCCCATACTATCTCAAGTACTGAACATCTTAGTCTGACCTGTAAATCTATTGACTGCTTACGCTTAAGTGCACAACTGCAGCTGGCACGAGCGTTGCTATGCGTATGTGGTGGGACTATCCCCCTTCGCCCGTTAGCACAGTGACATTCCATCGGGTGACGGACGAGCATTGACAGTCGGTTCACGCGGTGATTTCACCGACTTGATGGACCGCGTGATCGGGAAAAATGAGAGAAACCATCTAAGTCGTCAGTGAAGCGGGCTTGCGACAACAGTCGCAAGCCCGCTCTTACGGCATCGAAAACAGCCACTTCTCGTTCATGGAGGAGAGGCTGAAATGAAAACCGAATAGAGGATATCCTAGGTGTTGAAGCAGACGCTCGTTTTCATAGCCGCACTCGTGTTGAGTGCGGGCAGTGCGCAGGCGCAAGATGGTACGGTGTTTCTCAATGTTGAACGGCTGAACTGCAGCTTTCCGGTCGTGGCAACGGGCAGTGGATGGGCAACCATCGCAAATCGCCCTGAGGCCACGACTGATGTGCAAGAACTCTCCTTCTCGATTGATTCGATCAGTGAGGATCGAGCGGTGATCTTCGCGAATAACGGATTCAGTGAACTCACGGTCCTGCGAGGAACGAGCAGTCTGACGCTCCTCGAGATGACTCTCACCGGCAATGTCCGAGTGACTGTCGTTTACGCGTCTCAAAATTCGGGAGCCTTCCCCGCCGTGCACTCCCGTCACACAGACATGCACGGTGAGCCTGTCCCATCACAGCAGTATGGTTGGTGCGGAATAGCCGCATGGAAGAACTGATGATGAAGCCGATCCTCTCACCGTGCGAACAGTGTGATGCACACCACAACTCGAGACCCGAGAATACGGTAATTTTCCATACGCTGTTGTGTACCGATCGTGTGGCGATTACATCGACGTGATGACCGCGCGATCGACGAAGAAATCACTCGACTAGTAGGTAATTGAAGCAATGCAACACCACATAGAGTTCGATCCCAATGAGAAAGTCCTGATCGGTACTACATCCGGCATGGCTACAGCTGAGGGCCTCCGCAAGTTCATCGATGACTTGGCTGAACACCCGAGAAGCGATGAGTGTGTCGGCGTGATAGCAGATCATCGCAATGTCAGTTTTTCGCTTTTTACCGCTGATGATGCGCGCTACATCGCGCACCATGTGACTTCATATGCCGACAGGTCACGAGGCCGGCCCAACCCGATTGTCGTCAGCCGTGCCGAGGATTACGGAATGGCCCGAATGTACGAACTATTGGGAGATTCCGGCCTGGGTCTCCAGACTCACGTCTGCTACAATCTCGAGGATGCGTACGCGTGGATCACGAGCGGCGAGAGCTGCGATGGTACAATCACTGACGAAGTAGCTTAACGACCCCAGCCAGATCCAGTGCTGTCTCCACCGGCACCACAGCTCCTTTCGTCGCTGGATAACACTCCATTCCGCCGATAGGCCACACCCAGAACCTGTCGTTCAAAAACTTTGCGTAGCTCTGGAGAGTTGCGCAAGCTGGCTCCGTGATTTCGTTTCTAGCAGGAGGAGCCATGAAATCACACACGAAGCACCTCAAATTCCACGTGCCCGAGCGTCGAGCATTCATCAACATCACACCGGACGTCCGCGGCGAGGTTCTCGCCAGCGGTGTGCGGGAAGGTCTGTGTCTGGTAAACGCGATGCACATCACCGCCAGTGTGTTCATCAACGACGATGAGCCCGGCCTGCACGCTGACTACGAACGCTGGCTCGAGTGGTTGGCGCCCTACGACCCCAGTGCCGAGCGGTACCACCATAACCGAACGGGCGAGGACAACGGCGACGCACATCATAAGCGCCAGGTCATGGGTCGCGAGGTGGTCGTAGCCATCACCGACGGCGACCTCGACTTCGGCCCCTGGGAACAGATCTTCTACGGGGAGTTCGACGGGCGCCGATCAAAACGGGTCCTCGTCAAAATCATCGGAGAGTGAAGCGGGAGAAGTGCGCCAGGGCATGCTCTCGCTGATGCTCGACAACATTCCAGTTGTCTTCACTGTGTCGCCGAGGTTCCTTTTACGGTGCACTGAACGGGGACGGATCCGATGGGCACGAATAAGAAGTACTCCGGCTACTCGTCGTTCGACTACCTCGAGCCTGGCAAGGACTTCAAAGCCTTCGAATTGATCGAGGGCACGAGCCCCTTCGAACCGTACCAGATTCCGCTCTCTCAGGAACGGGAATCGCGAGTTGAGGCACTGGCCGCCAAGACGGTTTTGATCTCACTCCACGAGCATCCTCACCTCTTCCCGGTAGATATCGGGCAGACCCCCGTCTACGAAAAGGATGCACGAGTCTTCACCGCCTACGAGGCTTTGGCGAACTCCTATTGGGATGCAGTCTTCGACAACTTCATGGACGGGTGCGCGATGATTACCTCCAAGCATGGCTGGAAGTGGAGCGATATCATCTACGACCTCGGAATGCGCTTGTGCGACCTTGCACATCAAGACCTCCTGATCAAGTGTGAGGGCGTGGACGACATCCTTCGTGCGCACCGAGAGGGGCGGATTGCATTGGTCGTTGCCCTGGAAGCCGCCACCATGATCGAGAACGAGCTGGACAGGATCGAGATCTTGTACGGCTTCGGCGTCCGACAGATGGGCATCACCTACAGTGAATCGAACATGCTCGGCTCAGGCCTCCGGGAAAAGCGGGACGGCGGACTTACGAGCTTCGGCCGGCAAGCGGTGAAGCGCATGAACGATGTCGGCATTGCTATCGACTGCGCCCACTCGAGCGATTTGACCACGCTCGACGTGGTTGCGGCCAGCACGAAACCCATCTTCCTCACGCACACTGGCGCCCGAGGACTTTGGAACATTCGACGGCTCGCTCCCGACGAGGTGCTCAAAGCATGTGCCGGCAAGGGAGGTGTGATCGGAGTGGAGGCAGCACCCCACACGACGCTCACCAAGAAGCACCCCGATCACAGCATCGAAGGTTTCATGGAGCATTTCGAGTACATCAGGGATCTGGTCGGCATCGATCATGTGGCGTTCGGGCCGGATACACTCTATGGCGACCATGTCGGGCTGCATCACGTGTTCGCGGCAGCGCTGTCGATTGACGAAACCCACGAGGGAGGAGAGGAAGAAAGCCCGCAGTTCGACGAGGTGCCATACGTGAAGGGAATCGAGAATCCCACCGAAGCGTCCCACAACATTTTGAGATGGCTCGTCGAGCACGACTATTCAGACGAGGATATCGCGAAGGTCCTGGGTGGCAACATCCTCAGAGTACTCGAGGAGGTGTGGCAGTGACGCAAAGCGATGGAGAAAAGAAAGGCGGCGGTGTCAGACTTCCGCTGGTATCGATCGCCCTCATGATCGTGTTCGTCGTGGGCGGGAGCCTGATGATACTCGTTGACTGGCCCCCGGGCCCCGCGAATCTCGACTGGGGAGTCTTGATTCTCTGCTACTTCGGCTACGCATACCTGATCGGTGCCTCCATCTTCTACGTGAAGACCGGCAAATGAGCCTCACCCTTCAATACATCATTGTCCTGGGGCTCTACTTCCTGGGTATGCTGGCGCTCGGCTTCTGGTTCAACAGGAAGGTCAAGTCGAAGAAGGATTACTTCATCGCCAGAGGAAAGCTCGGGCCAGCCACCGTGGGGTTCTCGTTCTCCGCCACTCAGATGAGCGGAAGCAGCTACATGGGAGCGGTTGGAACGGAAAAGGTCTTGGGCTACAACTTCTCGCCGGCTGCCGTGTCCTCCGCGGCCGCCCCCTGGTTCTCATACATTCTGCTTGGCAGCCGGCTTCGGAAGATCGCGAGTCGAATCAAGAGCGTCACCATAGTCGACATCTTCGAGGCACGTTACTACAGCAAGGTCGCGAGCCTCACCTGCACCGTCATCATGCTGGTGGCGTTCATCCCGATGATCGCCGCTCAGCTAAAAGCGGCCGGCAACATCTTCGAGGTGCTGCTCGGCATGCCTTACCTCACCGGGCTCTTCGTATTCGGAACCATCGTCATCCTCTACACGGTGTTGGGCGGGATGTACGCCGTTGCTTGGACCGATCTGATCCAGGGCATCATCATGATCGTTGGATTTGCGATTCTCGCACCCGTAGCCGTTGCCGCGGCAGGCGGGTTTGCCGGAATGCACGAGCAATACGGTCAGCTCAATCCCGGCGCCATCTCGTTCACTGGTGAGATGACGACCACGTGGGTGGTTTCGGCGTTCATTGTATGGGGCTTCTTCCAGATCGGCGGGGCACCAGCCTCTGTAACTCGCTTCCTGATTCCGGAAGATGACAAGACTCTAAAGAGGGCGATGGTCTACTCCATCTCCTTCCAGTCGTTCATCTACGTCTCGGCAACGCTGGTCGCCATCGCCGGTGGTGTGCTGCTGCCAACCCTCGAGCGTCCCGACCTGACGGTTCCCACTTTGGTTGCGCAGCTCCTGCCACCGGTTGTCGGTGCAATCATTGTAGCCGCCGTTCTCGGCGCGATGATGTCCACCATCGATTCGACGCTGCTGCTGGCCGGTTCACTGATCGTGGAGAACGTCTACATACCCTATGTGAACTCCGACGTCGGGCGCGAGAAAGGACTCAAGATTGCACGTATCGCGACGCTGGTGATCGGCGCGTTGGGTCTCCTGGTAGCGATCAAGCCGCCGGCGGCGATTCTCTGGATAGTCACGATGTCGTTCAGCCTGATGGCGTCGGCCTTCACCTTTCCGTTCCTGCTCGGGGTCTGGTGGCCGAGGGCCACCAAGGAGGGCGCAATCGTCGGCATGATCGCCGGGGCTCTGAGTTGCGTGTTCTGGTATGTGATCAGCTACATGGAGTACCACACACTCGACAACTGGATCGGCGGTATCTGGCCGGCGATCTTCGGATCGTTTGTATGTCTGGTGTTGTTCGTCGCGGTGAGCAAGACGACCTCACCGCCTCCGAAGGATGTGCACGAGATTTTCTTTGGAGGTGGTGAGCAAGAGGGTTGAGCTGTCAGAAGCCTACAGCAGCATGAGCGGCATCTGCGGCATAGGCGGCACTCCGCCTAGTGACGCCGTACCGCCATTCAGCCCTGCACCGCTGAGCGCACGCCCACCACGGGGCTCTTCGTTTTCAAGAGGTTTGTGGCGTCGTCCGATCCAACCGGAGTGCAGAAGTAAAAGCCCTGAGCGTGAGTGCAGTTCATACCCTCGACCATCGAGAGCTGAGCCCGCGTCTCGACCCCCTCAGCAATCACTTGAATACCAAGATTGCGGCCCAGCGCCGCGATCGTCTCGACGATTTCACGTTCGCCTCCGTCCGCAGCCAAGTTCATCACGAAAGAACGATCGATCTTCAACGCATCCACCTGGAACCGCCGTAGATAGCTCAGTGACGAGTAACCGGTGCCAAAGTCGTCTATATGTACTCGAACTCCGGATCTCTTGAGGTCCCGCAACAGCGTTACGCGAGCCTCACCATCGTCCATCAACACTGTTTCGGTAATCTCCAGCTGGAGATACTCAGGCGGCAGTCCGCTCTCATGCAACGCATCGGCAACACACCCGGCGAGATCGGCACGCTGGAATTGTCTGGCAGAGAGGTTGACGCTGATAGTCACGCAATGCCCGGCATCATGCCACGCCTTTGTTTGGCAGCAGGCCTCACGCAGAACCC
>JBDGYW010000412.1:0-8281 GCA_039588935.1 Gemmatimonadota bacterium
ACCTCGGTTCTCGAGGTTCGCGTAGACAACACAAAACCGCTGGCGTACGGCTCTGGTGCTCAGGCCCTGGTAGCGTTTGCCAACAGCCCGACATTCAAACTCGGAGCGAACGCCGAAGCACAGGGTGTACGCCCGGTTGCCTGGTTCGACACGGACACACCACTCCGTAGCGGCTGGGCGTGGGGACAGGAGCACCTCCAGGATGGCGTCGCAATGATCGAAGCTGACGTGGGCGAAGGCAAACTCTACTTGTTCGGTCCCGAAATCATGCGACGTGCGGAAACGCATGGGACGTTCAGGTTCTTGTTCAATGGGATCTGTTTGTCGACCGCGGAAGAGGATAGGGTCAGGTAGGTATTGAGCGGCAAACGCGGCATTGGCGGCATCAGAACTCGAGCTGTCAATGCCGCTAATGCCGCCCATGCATCTTATGCCGCATTCACATTAGCAAACAGAGCCTTCCTCCCCTTTCTCCAGTTCCTCGACATAACACGGATACTCCCCCTGCGCCTTCAGCACGGAGGTTAGATCAAGCTCTGCAGTCACGACTGGCTCTTCCGGTGAGGTCTCGGCAATTACTTCGCCGACCGGGTTGAAAATCCACCCCTTCCCTGCGAACTCTAAGCCGGATTCACCAACGCCGCGGCGGTTTGAGCTGGCCACATAACAGCCCGACACTATCGCCGCTGCAGAGCACATGGTTTGCCACCGCTCTTCCGAACCGACTGGTGTGGCTCGCGGTACCGCGATGAGGTGCGCCCCGTTCCTCCCATAATATCTGGCCCATTCATTAAACATCACGTCGGTGCAGATGAGAAACCCGACGCCGACGCCCCCAGCTTCGGTTATTCCGAACTTCTTCTTTCCGCGCTCGAACCAGCGTGCCTCGTAGAAACCACCTTCGTTGGGAAAAAACTGTTTCGTGTGAACCTGCGTGATCCCTGTCGGCGCCGTCCAGACGAATGCCCTATTCACGCTGAGAGAAGCTTCGAATACGGGATATGTCCCGAGGATGGTGCCGGCACTCAGCTCGGCAAGGCGGTCGATTCCCTCAAGGTGTTGTCGCTGATTTGCCCTCAGGATCGCAGCATCGCGCTCACGTCCCACAGACACCCATGTTCCAAACGGCATTTCGTTGAGCAACAGAATGTCGGGCTCTGTCGACTTGGTCAACTCAACGAGCCGATCCCATCCGGCATCGCCCACAACTAGAGCGGCCGGTGCCTCACATACTGCGAGTTTCATGCTTGCTCCGTCTCAAATCGCGAGGATGTCGCGAACCTTGTCCAGATCTGCGGGGGCCTTCACTGGGGGTGGTGAGTTCTCGGTGGTCGCCGTATCATTAAAAAAACCGTGTCCAGTGAGCGTGCACACGACTGTGACATCCGATGGAACGCGCCCTTCCAAACTCAATTTTGATAGGCCTGCGATCGATGCCGCAGATGCCGGCTCGACGAAGACGCCTTCCAGAGACGCGACCAGACGATAAGCCTCCAGTATCTCTTCGTCGGTCACAGCCTCAATCACGCCACCCGATTCGTCGCGGGCCGTTTCGGCAGCCTTCCAGCTGGCCGGGTTGCCAATTCGGATTGCGGTCGCTACCGTCTCGGGGTTTCGCACCGCATTTCCTTTGACGAGCGGCGCCGCTCCTGCAGCTTGAAATCCCATCATCCGCGGTCGAGTGGTTGTTAGTCTACTCTCGTGGTATTCCCGATATCCCATCCAATAGGCGGTGATGTTACCGGCGTTGCCGACCGGGAGAAAATGAAAGTCTGGGGCGCTTCCCAGAACGTCGCAGATCTCGAATGCCGCCGTTTTTTGTCCCTGAAGTCTGTATGGGTTGATGGAATTCACCACTATCACATTGCTCGACTTCGCTATTTCCGTGACAATTTCCAGTGCTTTGTCAAAACTCCCTTCGATCGCAACGACGGTGGCACCGTGTATGACAGCCTGACTCAACTTGCCAAGAGCAATCTTCCCTTCCGGCACCACAACAAATGCTCTGAGGCCCGCCCGTGCGGCGTACGCAGCCGCCGATGCTGATGTGTTCCCTGTTGAGGCGCAAATGACTGCCTCGGCGTTGGCTGCGGCTGCAACGCTGATCGCGACGGTCATGCCCCTGTCCTTGAACGATCCGGTCGGGTTCAATCCTTCGTACTTGAGTAGCAGACGGCCGCCGAAGCCAAGTGAACGTGCGAGGCGAGGTGCCTCGAGGAGCGGCGTGTTGCCCTCGAGCAGGGTGACCGGCTCGACATCTGACCGGCTCGACATCGTCATTCAGCGGCAGACGACTGCGGTACTCGCGGATCACACCGGACCATGTCATGCCGGCATCCCCCAGAGCTCACTTGACGGCCTCACAACGCGGTGTTGTTCAGGTATTGGATGAAGAACCTCACCAGGTCGGCATACGCGTCCACCCCAATACGCTCATCGGTCCCATGCACTCGACCCATGTCGTCCGGGCCGATTCGAGTTCCGCCGAACCGAAACACGTTATTGGCAACACCGGCATAGTGCCTCGAGTCAGTGCCTCCAACTACCAGATACGGAGTCACCACGGTTCCGGGGAAGACTTCGCGTATCGTTCGACTCAACATCGCAAAACTCTCGGAGTTGACATCCGAAACGGGTGATGGCTCGGAAACAAAACCGTCAACAGGTTGGACCTGGATGCGTGGATCATCTACGGTGCGGCGAACATGTTCCAACACCTGGGCAGTGCTGTCACCTGAGAGAATCCTATGGTTCACTACCGCGCGGGCTGTCGATGGCAGCACATTTGCCTTGACACCAGCTTGAAAAATCGTTGGTGCCGTCGTAGTGCGGAGCATGGCAGCACCCTCGGCTGATGATGCGAACATCTTCTTAATCAGGCCCCCAAAAAGCCAGCGGTTGGCAATGAAGATCCGTTTACCAAACGGCATCTCGGGCCCGATGTAATCAAACATCGCCTCTGTTGCCCCAGTGATCGCATGTGGCATCTGATGCTCTTCCAGCCTCTGAATACCAGCACTGAGGATTCCGACGGCGGTTTGCGCAGGCGGCATCGAAGAGTGGCCGCCGTCCATCTCGACAAGCAGTTCAATGCTCATGAAGCCTTTTTCTGCGATACCGATCAATGCCACGGTCCCTGGGATACCGGGCACGAGGCCGTCGGCGATCGCACCCCCTTCGTCAATGACATGGTCGAGCTGGATTCCCCGCGACTGCAGCAACGCCGCGATCGCTGTTGCGCCATTTTGCCCGCCAACCTCTTCGTCGTGCCCAAACGCGAGATAGATAGTGCGTCGCGGTTGCACGCCCTGCTCTACCAGCATCTCCACCGCCTCGAGGCTGGCGACGAGTATGTTCTTCATGTCCAATGCCCCACGGCCCCACACGTATCCGTCTTCGATACGACCCTCGTATGCCTCATGGGTCCATTTGTCTTCGGTCCCCGGCTCCACTGGAACCACATCCATGTGTGCGAGCACTGCAATTGGGGCGAGGCTGTGATCGCTGCCCTCCCATCGATACAGCAGGCTGTATTCGTTGACGGTCTCCCAAGTCAGCGTGGAGTGAACGTTCGGGAACGTCTCCTCCAAGTAGGTGTGAAATTGGAGGAACGGCTCTCCATCAAAGTCCGCAGGGTCTTCGTGAGAGATCGTCGCGATACGCAATGCTCCGGCCAGGCGTTCGGCTGCGGCAATCTCGTTCATCGGTATGTCAAAAGCAGGCTCGGCGTCTATCTGTATCGAGGTCAATCGCAACGTGTTGAATACCAGAACAACCGACAACGCCACGACGAAGAAACCAAACAACGCGGCAATCTTCTTCTTCATCAGGAGACTCCTAGGAAAACAGGGATTTCTAATGCGGCCAAGATCTCCAAGCAACATCTTGCCGTCGCTCGCTCGGCCGCACAGAAGATAGACCAGTGACCGAGCTTCGGGGAGTGACGTTTTGGTCAGCCTGGCATGTGGAACCTTGCCGACCGATTAAATTGTTGCGGGCATTGAACACGGAGTTCTTTGCGTCAACAGTAACGGGAGACGTTTGATGGGCCATGAGTACGAGCACCTTGAAACCAAACTGATACATGCCGGTGAGCCACGGCCTCGGATCCACGGCGCAGTCGCCATTCCGGTATTCCAGTCCGCGACTTTTGAATATGCGGGTGAAGCGAGCTATCACGACATCAAGTACATCCGGTTGAACAACACACCCAATCACATTGCCATCAATCGAAAGCTGGCGGCTCTGGAGAACGCAGACGACGCCATGGTAACCGCGAGCGGTATGGCAGCGATTTCCACGGCGCTGCTGACTGTCCTGTCGCAGGGGGACCATTTCCTGGCGCAGGAATGTCTTTACGGCGGGACTTTCGACTTTGTGGCAAAGGACCTTCCCTCCCTGGGGATCACGTTCGACTTCATCGATGGTAACGATCCTGCTTCCTGGAAAGGAAAGCTCAAGCCGAACACCAAGGCGATCTACGTGGAATCGATGGCAAACCCTCTCCTGGAGGTCCCGCACCTCAGGGAGGCGGCTGAATTCGCCAAGGCTCACGGTCTCGTATCTTTGATCGACAACACCTTTGCCAGCCCAGTGAACTTCAGGCCTGCGGAGTGGGGTTACGATCTGTCGCTGCACAGTTGCACGAAATATCTAAACGGCCACTCGGACATCGTGGCCGGCGCCGTCATCGGCCGCGCGGATCTCGTGGAACAAGTAACACACAAGCTGAATCACCTTGGCGGGACTCTCGACCCTCATACTTGCTTCCTGCTCCACCGTGGCGTCAAGACGCTCGCCCTAAGAATGAGACAGCACAACCAGAGCGCGCTCGCGATCGCCACGTTCCTAGAGTCGCACTCTGCGGTCGAAAACGTCAACTATCCTGGATTGAAGAGCCACCCAGCGCACACGCTGGCGGCCGAGGTGTTCGACGGCTTCAGCGGAATGCTGAGTTTCGAGTTGAAGGGCGGCGTCGACGCGGCCGAGGTGTTCTTTGAGCGAGTGCAACTACCAGTCATCGCGCCAAGCCTCGGCGGCATAGAGACACTACTGACGCGTCCCGCGACAACTTCGCACTCAGGCCTGTCGCCCGAAGAGCGCGTGGAAATGGGAATCTCAGACGGGCTAGTCAGAGTTTCCGTTGGCATCGAGAACACCAAGGACCTGATCAAGGATTTCGACCAGGCTTTGGCGAGCTAGCCGGACCGCGAGCCCTTGTGCCTGCTCTGGCCAGGGTTAACAACGTGCTGGAGATGCCGAATCCACTTGAAGCGGCATGATAGGCTGTTGTATTGCAACATGTTACGTCGTTGTTTCTAGAATCGACCTAGATAGGCCCATGCGCCACTTATCAACAATTGAGCCGTTTTGACCAGCTCTGCCTCGAGGGCTCGAACTTCTGGAACTTTCTCCAGGTTCTTGCGTATTTGAGATATAGTCGTTAGGATGCCAACTACTAGGTTAGACAGCTAACTGCTAATCCAAGGAGCGAGTCGATGGGCGACAATCCAATCAATCGACTGGTGACACTTGGTTTCTCTGAGTACGAAGCAAAGACCTACATGGCGTTGCTCGGGGAAAGTCCTGCAACGGGGTATCAGATCTCGAAGGCCTCTGGTGTACCCCGCTCCATGATCTATGAGGTCCTTGGCAAGCTAGTGGCCCGGGGCGCTGCGATGACGCTGCACAGCGAAGGCGGTAACAAGTATGCTCCCGTCGCGGCCTCAGAATTCCTGGATCAGCTCCAGCGCGAGCATGAGATGCTCGTATCCACCCTCAAGGACGATCTCAAGAGCTTGGGCGCATCCCCGACACACGAACACGTCTGGAATATTGGTGGGAACGAGAACGTGATGGCCAAGGCCAGGGAGATGATCGACCAGTCAAAGGTTCGACTTCACCTTGCGCTAATGCCTGAGACGTTCCCCGCGCTACAAGGTGCACTTGCCCTTGCTGTCGACCGCGGTGTAAGAGTTGTCGTCCACTCGACTGCAGATCTGGAGTTGCCGGGCGCCAGAGTTGTGGTTTCTCCAGTGCGTGAGGTCGCATCAGAGCGTGTTGAAGGCCTCTGGCTGGTGTTGGTGGTAGACGGGTGCCAGGCAATGATCGGTGAACTGCTGACGCAGAACCAGGCAAGAGCATCCTGGACGCGCAGCCCATTGTTCGTCTTTGTGGCAGAACATCATCTTCGTACAGACCTTTACCTACCGCGCATTCTCTCGCTGCTGGGAGATCGAGCTGTTGATTTCATCGACGAGGCGGACAGGGAGCTGTTTGCCACGCCGTTTGAGAGTCGCATTGACTGTTGACGCAGGTTTTGGAAGGAATCGAGACATGACAATAGCTGCAAGCCTGACAAACGTGCACAAATCCTACCAGGTGGGAGATGTCGAGGTGCCGGCCGTGCGAGGCGTGTCACTCGAGATCGACTCCGGCGCGTTTCTATCGATTGCCGGGCCGTCTGGATCGGGTAAGACGACGATCCTCAACTTGCTCGGTGCTCTGGACACGCCAACATCTGGGACGATCAAGATCGGAGATCGGGAAACCGGCGGCCTTTCGCCCAGGTTGCTTGCAGACTTTCGAAATACGCATCTGGGTTTTGTTTTCCAGACCTTCAACCTTATCCCGGTGCTCACAGTTTTGGAAAACGTCGAACTTCCGCTTCAGCTTCACGGGATTGCTGAAAAAGAGAAGCGAACCAGCCGTATCCAGAAGATTCTGAACGAAGTCGGATTGGGTGAACTGTCGGACCGGCGACCCAACGAACTGAGTGGCGGACAACAACAGCGTGTAGCGATTGCGAGGGCTCTCGTGAAGGACCCGACCCTTGTTCTCGCAGACGAGCCGACGGCCAACCTCGATAGCAACACTGCCACCGAGATAATGGCTTTGATGCTGGCTATGAACAAGAAGCACGGCACCACGTTCGTATTCTCAACGCACGACCCCTTGGTCATGGACCATGCATCCAGATTGGTGAGGCTCCGCGACGGGCAGGTCGAATCTGACGAGAGGCGAAACGGAGACGGCGACAATGTCTAGACACACGATCCCTGGAGTTCTGGGCTTGCGTTCGACGTTCCGACTCGGCTGGAGGAACCTCAGACGGAATCGCAGGCGCACGTGGATCACTGCCAGTACGGTCGCGCTCGCGGTGCTTCTGCTTCAGTTCAGCGCTGCCCTTCTAATCGGAGTGGAACAAGAGTCCTTCGACAACCTCATCAACTACCAAACAGGCCACGCGAAGGTCTACGCCGATGGGTATTTCGAGATTCGTGACGAATTCCCGCTCGACTATTCGCTGGAGGTTGATGGAGAGTTGCTCTCCGCCGTAGCTGCAGTGCCGGGTGTGGCGGCCGCAACGCCACGCCTGACGTTTCAAGCTCAGCTCTCCAATGGAATGGATCAGGTTCCCTGCTTCGGCGTAGGGATCCAGGTCCAGGGCAGCGACACCGACGTGTTCCGAATTCCCCAGTCCGTGGTGGACGGAGAGTACCTGGCGGAAGATGATGAGGGCATACTCTTGGGCAGCGGCATCGCAGAGATCTTCGAGGTAACCGCCGGTGACTGGCTCACGGTGCTCGCCAAAACCCAGTATGGTGCATACGAGGCTTTGGACCTGCCCGTAATAGGTTTGATCGGCACCGGGAATCCTCTAATCGACCGCAACAGTTTTTTGCTACCACTCCCCACCGCTCAATACATCCTCGACATGGATGGATCGGCCACCGAGGTGGCTGTCCGATTCTCCGGGGCTGCCAGAGAATCGGCGACCCTCGAACGTCTGGAGAGCGCAATCGAGTCTTCGGGGGCATTCGATGTAAAGGGATGGAGGGAGATGGAGGAGGACTTCATGGCGTTGGTGCAGGCGAAGCGCGTCGGGCAGCTGATCATGCTGGGGATATTTATGGGTTTGGCGGTCGTGGGCATCACCAACACGATTCTCATGGCAGCGTACGAGCGCACCCGTGAGATCGGTATGTTGATGGCGATGGGGCTGCGTGGCAAGGGAATCCGGCAGCTGTTCCTCACTGAGGGAGCTCTTATCGGCCTTCTGGGCGGTGCGGTGGGCTCACTACTCGCGGTGGGCCTCATTGCGTGGCTTGCCACCGTCGGCATCAACTTCAACGCTCTCTATGGTGACATAGATATAGGGTATCCCGTGCAGGGCTCGATATATGTGCTCATCCTGGCCCACCATGGTGTTGACATTGGAGGCGCTTTCCCATTTCGTCTTCTTGTAGAGGCCATTGACCCTTGTAGCATTACCAAGGCC